>CAYTPH010000125.1:0-3451 GCA_964439635.1 uncultured Terriglobales bacterium | reverse complement strand
ATCTACGCGATGCTGTTCGCGTACCGGTAATGGGAATCGAGGTCCTGCAATGACGCATTCATACGCAGCACGGCCGGGCGCGGCCGCTATCATCCTCCTGCTCCTGCTGTGGTGTTTGGCGGCGCCGGCCTGGGCCGCCTCCCCGAAGCCCACCAACGCCGACTGTCTCGCCTGCCACACCGATCCCAGCATGACCAAGGAGGTGGGCGGCAAGCAGATCAGCCTGGCGGTGGACGAGCAGAAGTTCGCCAACTCCATCCACGGGCAGATGTTCGCCTGCGTGGACTGCCACACCGACCTGACCGCGGTGCCGCACGACACCCCTAAGAAGGTCTCCTGCGCCACCTGCCACGAGGACGCGCAGAAGAGGTACGGCCAGACCATCCACTCGACGGCCATCGCCAAAGGCCTGTCGGAAGCGGCCAGCTGCACCTCCTGCCACGGCAACGCGCACGAGATCCTGCCCTCGGCCGACCCGACATCGAAGACCAATCACGCCAACATCCCCGCCACCTGCGCCTCCTGCCACGCGGTGAAGTTCACCATGGAGAGGAGCGGGATCTCCGCCCAGCCGGTGGCGCTCTACAACGAGAGCGTGCACGGCAAGGCGCTGGCCGCCGGCAACAGCAAGGCCGCGGTGTGCACCGACTGCCACGGCAGCCACGACATCCTGGGCCCCGGCAACCCGCAATCCAAGATCTTCAAGTTCAACGTGCCCCAGACCTGCGCCACCTGCCACGAGCCGGTGAAGACGCAGTACACCGAGAGCATCCACGGCAAGGCCATCGCCCGCGGCAACTGGCAATCGCCGGTGTGCACCGACTGCCACGGCATCCACAGCATCAAGAAGCACATCGACCCGAACTCGTCGGTGGCGGCGCAGAATCTGGCGCGCACCACCTGCACCACCTGTCACGACAGCATGCGGGTGACCCAGGAGTACGGCTTCGACGCCCGCCGCTCCAAGACCTATGAGGCCAGTTACCACGGCATGGCGTCGAAACTGGGCTCCACCGTGGTGGCCAACTGCGCCTCCTGCCACGGGGTGCACAACATCCTGCCCTCCTCCGATCCCAAGTCCACCATCAGCAAGCAGAACCTGGCGGCCACCTGCGGCGTGTGCCACCCCGGCGCCAACGAGAAATTCACCCAGGGCAAGGTGCACATCGACGTGCCGCTGAAGGCCGACTTCAGCAGCATCGTCATCGCCTGGATCCGCCGCTTCTACCTGGTGCTGATCCTGGCCACCATCGGTGGCATGGTGCTGCACAACTTCCTGGTGTGGCGGAAGAAGGCGCTGGCGGCGAAGGCCGCCCAACTCCGCACCATCGTCCGCCTGACCCGGCAGCAGCGGGTGCAGCACGCCTTCCTGCTGACCTCGTTCATCACCCTGGTGATCACCGGCTTCGCTCTCGCCTACCCCGACAGCTGGTTGCGGTTGTTCATGGGCGAGACCTTCCGCTACTGGGGCCACCGCGTCGCCGGCATCATCCTCATCTCCGTCGGCCTCTACCACGCGGTGTACCTGGCGGTGACCGCCGAGGGCCGCTCCGCCTTCAAGGCCATGCTGCCCACGCTGCAGGACGCCTTCGACCTGCGCGATGCCATGCTCTACTACGCCGGATGGGGCAAGCACCGGCCCGCCTACGGCCGTTTCAACTACGCCGAGAAAGCCGAGTACTGGGCCCTGGTGTGGGGCTGGATGGTGATGGCCGCCACCGGCCTGGCCATGTGGTTCAAGGTGTCGGTGGCCAGCATCCTGCCGCGCTGGACGGTGGACGTGGCCACCGCCATCCACTTCTACGAGGCGGTGCTGGCCAGCCTGGCCATCGTGGTCTGGCACTTCTACGGCGTGATCTTCGACCCCGACGTCTACCCACTCAACTGGGCGTTCTGGGATGGCAAGATCTCCAACCACCTCTATGAAGAAGAGCACCCGTTGGATATGATTCGAGCACTCAAGGAATCGGGGGCGGCGGCGCCGGAGACGGAGCCCGCAACCGAGACCGAGGAGCCGGTGGAAGTCGCGACCGGGTCAGACCCAGGGGTCACATCCCAGCACTGAAAGGTACACAGGCCACATGGACGACCTGAAGAAACGGGTTCCGAGCCTGCTTCGGAACCCGATCAGCCTGCTCGGCATCATCATCATCCTCGTCAGTCTTGCCAACATCATCTTCCTCATCCTGGTGGATGTGGTCAGCGGGACCTCGCACCCCTACCTGGGCATCTTCGCCTACATGATCCTGCCCGGCTTCCTCATCGGCGGGATGGTGCTGGTGCCGGCGGGGATGTGGTGGGAGCGGCGGCGCCGCCGCAAGTTGGCGCCGGAGGACATCAAGCCGCTCACCATCGACTTCAGTGTCCCCAAGCACCGCAACACCATTGCCTTCCTGGGCTCGTTCTTCGTGGTGTTCGGCATGCTCAGCGCGGTGGGCAGCTACCGCGCCTACGAGTACACCGACTCGGTGCAGTTCTGCGGCCAGCTCTGCCACAGCGTGATGGCGCCGGAGTTCACCGCCTACCTGGAATCGCCCCATGCCCGTGTGCGTTGCGTGGACTGCCACGTGGGCCCCGGCGCCGGCTGGTACGTCCGCTCCAAGATGAGCGGCCTGCGCCAGGTCTACTACACCGCCCGCGGCACCTTCCCGCGCCCCATCCCCACCCCGGTCGAGAACCTGCGCCCGGCGCAGGACACCTGCGAGCAGTGCCACTGGCCGGAGAAGTTCCACGGCTCCCAGTTCCTGGTGTTCAACCACTTCGGCTCGGACGAGAAGAACACGCCCCGGGCCATCAAGATGCTGGTCAAGACCGGCGGCGGCAGCCCGGAAAAGGGCATCACCACGGGCATCCACTGGCACATGAACATCGCCAACGAGGTTACCTACATCTCCACCGACAAGAGACGCCAGGTGATCCCCTACATCCGGGTGAAAGACATGCAGGGGCGTATCACCGAGTACCTGGCGCGCGATGCGCAGCTCAAGCCGGAGGAGATCCAGAAACACGAGAAGCGCCGCATGGATTGCGTGGACTGCCACAACCGCCCCACCCACATCTACGTGCCCCCGGCCGATTCGGTGGATCGGGCGCTGCTGGCCGGCAACCTCGACCGCTCTCTGCCCTTCATCAAGGCCAAGGCGGTGGAGGTCATGACCAAGGAGTACAAGACCACCGAGGAGGCGATGGAAGGTATCGCTACCGGCCTTGACTCCTACTACCAGACGGAGCAGAAGGCGGCGTACCAGCAGAAGCACGCCGCCATCAAGCAGGCCATCCGGGAGGTGCAACGGCTGTTCCGGATCTCCATCTTCCCGGAGATGAAGCTGGACTGGCGCACCCATCCCAACAACATCGGCCACATGTACTCGGCCGGGTGCTTCCGCTGCCACGACGGCAACCACGTCAGCAAGGAAGGCGTGGTGCTGAGCAAGGACTGCAACACCTGTCA
>CAYTPH010000124.1:0-8166 GCA_964439635.1 uncultured Terriglobales bacterium | reverse complement strand
GGGGCGGCGACGGCGCGATCCTTATCGTCAGGCCTTGCGGCCATCAGCTCGGGCTCCGGGCTCGCCAACCAACCGGGAAAACCGGTTAACGCCTCGGGACTCTATCTTGCCTTCGACAGTTTCCTGTTCTCCTCGACCAGCGCCTCGCTTTAGACCCTTACCGGCCCTCCGTCGTGCGGCTCGAGACCGATAAACGGTGACTCGCGGCTTGAGCCCCGGACTCAGCACCAACCGGGAAAACATTTGAAATGTCAAAGAACGAGTGTGGTTCTACGCTTCTCGTTTTCTAAGTCAACTGAAAACGCACGCCTGAATGTGCTTTGTTTTCAATCGAGTGCAGCTCGTCCACAGGGGTATGCCCCGTGAATAGTGCAGACAAAAAATGAAATAGCGATGAATCGCGGCTTCCAGCCCGCTTCCCGCCGGATTTGAAAATGTGCAAATTGCGGTGCAGACCAATGTTTATGCGGCTTAGGGAAGTTCGGTTTCGGGCGCGAGCCGGCCGGTCCTTCTGAGTTTGGCTGTGGATATCGCGTCCGTTATTCGCATCTTTGCACCACAATGTGTGCACACTCCCCGTTCGGCGGGCTTTCCTGCCCTTCCGGTTTTGCTTGCCCTGCACTCCACCGCAGATAGAATCCGCGCGGAGGATTCCGGAAATGACCACTTATGGTTTCGGCAAGGAAGGCTTCGGGCGCGACCGCATCGTGGACGTGGGCGGCGGTTCGGTGCTGAAAGCACTCGGGGGCGTGGCCCTGTTCTTCTTCATCCTGATCGGGCTGTTCACCAGCATCGCGCGCGTGCCCTCGGGGCACGTCGGCGTGCTGACGCTGTTCGGGCGCGTCACCGGCGAGGTGCTGGGCGAGGGCATCCACCTGGTGAATCCGTTCAAGGTCAACAACGTGATGAGCGTCCGCACCCAGGAACTCAAGGAATCGGCCAGCGTGCCATCGAGCGAGGGCCTGGTGATCACCCTGGACACCTCCCTCATCTTCCGTCTGAAAGGGGATCGGGCCGCCGACGTCTTTCAGAAGATCGGCCCCAACTACGTGCGCACCATCGTGGAGCCGTCGTTGCGCTCGACCGTCCGCCAGGTGACCGCCGCCCACACCGCCAACGCCCTCTACTCCAGCGAGCGCGACAAGGTCGCCCACCAGATGATGGAAGACCTGCGCCGGGAGATGGACAAGCGCGGCGTGGAGGTGGAGAACATCCTGCTGCGCGATATCCAATTGCCGCCGACTTTGAAGGCCGCCATCGAGCTCAAGCAGCAGGCGGAGCAGGAGTCGCTGGCCATGTCGTTCCGGCTGCAGAAGGAGAAGCAGGAGGCCGACCGCAAGCGCATCGAGGCCGAGGGCATCCGCGACTTCCAGCGCACGGTGCAGCAGGGCATCAGCCCCGAGCTGCTCACCTGGAAGGGCATCGAGGCCACCGAGACCCTGGCCAAGAGCCCCAACAGCAAGATCGTGGTCATCGGCAACACCAAGAACGGCCTGCCGCTGATCATGGGGCAGTGACTCCAAGAGGCCTGCCACGGATCAACACGGATTCCCACGGATCGGAGAAGGACGAATCAATCCGTGAAGATCCCTGGCAATCCGTGGTGAGGTTTTAGACGCTGCTACGATAGCGACGTGTCCGCACTCCTCGAGGTCCGGAACCTGACGGTGGAATTCCCGGTGGCGGGCGGCCCTGAAGCTTCGGGGCTGCCCGCCGTCCGCGACGTCAGCTTCACCATCGCCCAGGGCGAGACCCTGGGCGTGGTGGGCGAATCCGGCTCGGGCAAGTCCGTCACCTCGCTGGCCATCATGGGCCTGCTGCCGCCGCAGGCGAAGGTTAGCGGAGAGATCGTCTTCGAAGGCCGCAATCTGCTCCAGCTCGACCCCGAAGAGATGCGGCGGCTGCGCGGCTCCGGCATCGCCATGATCTTCCAGGAGCCGATGACGGCGCTGAACCCGGTGATGCGCGTGGGGGACCAGGTAGCGGAAGCGGCGCTGGCGCACCCGTCCACGGTCGGCCGTCGACGGTCGACCAAAGAGGCTTGGTCGATGGCCATCCAAGCCCTGCACGACGTCGGCCTGCCCGACCCCGAGCGCCGCGCCCGCGACTATCCCCACCAGCTGTCCGGGGGGCAGCGGCAGCGGGTGATGATCGCCATGGCGCTGGTGAACCGCCCGCGGCTGCTCATCGCCGACGAGCCCACCACCGCGCTCGACGTCACCATCCAGGTCCAGATCCTCGACCTGCTGCGCGAGCTGCGCGACAAGTTCCGGCTCTCCATGCTCTACATCTCGCATGACCTGGGGGTGGTGTCGCAGATCGCCCACCGCGCGGCGGTGATGTACGCCGGCAGCATCGTGGAGATGGGCACGATGCAGCAGGTGTTCGCCTCGGCCGCGCATCCCTACACCCGCGGGCTGCTGCAGGCGGTGCCGACGCTGCGGACCGATCGCAGCCGGCCGTTGAAGACGATCGAAGGGACCGTGCCCACCCTGGCGGCGCTGCCTCCGGGCTGCGCCTTCGAGCCGAGATGCGGATTGCGCGTCACGGGGTGCGCTCAGGCGTTGCCGCCACTGGCGGAGGTTGCGCCCGGTCATTGGGCGCGGTGCCCGGTCACGGGTCCTGTCGCCCGCTGAAGCGGCTGGCTGCCGGCGTTCTTCATTTGGCCACACAAGCGGGCAGCGCGATTTCGATTTTTCGTCTATGATTCCCTGCTTGCCTGCCAACCAGCTCGTCCCTTTGTCCCCCGCAAGCTGAGGGCTGATGGCTGACAGCTACGCATGCGCGTCCTCATCCTCAGCGACATTCATTCCAACCAGGAAGGGTTGGAAGCCTGCCTGGCGGTGGCGCCCTCCTGCGACCGGGTGGTCAACCTGGGCGACATCGTGGGCTACGGCGGCAGCCCCAACGAGGTCACCGACCGCTCCCGCAAGCTGGGCGGACAGTTCGTCCGCGGCAACCACGACAAGGCCTGCACCGGCATCATGGGGGTGGAGAGCTTCAATCCCATCGCCGGCCTGGCCGCCCTGTGGACCAAGGAGACCCTGACGCCAGAGAACATGGCCTGGCTGAAGGCGCTGCCCCACGGCCCGGTGCCCCTGGAAGGGACCGAGGGCGTGCTGCTGGTGCACGGCTCGCCCCTCGAGGAGGACGACTACATCATCGTGGTGCGCGATTCGGTGGAGCCGCTCAAGCGCGCGCCCGCGCCCCTGGTCTTTTACGGCCACACCCACATCCAGGGCTACTTCGCCTTGAAGGGTGAGATGTTCGAGACCCTGCGGCCCGCCTACCGCACCAAGGACAAGAACGACACCTACGAGATCACCCTCGACCGCAAGGCCCGTTACCTGGTGAACCCCGGCTCGGTGGGCCAGCCGCGCGACGGCGACCCCCGCGTCGGCTTCTGCGTCTTCGACACCGAAAGCTGGAAGGTCACCTACTACCGCGTGCCCTACGACATCGCCAAGGCGCAGAAGCACATCTTCGCCGCCAAGCTGCCCGACCGGCTGGCCACCAGGCTGGCGGACGGGCGGTAGTCTTGCACCACCCCAGAATGGCGTCATCCTGAGGCGCTTCAGCGCCGAAGGATCTTGCGTGCACACACACAATTCGCCGATCCACGCGAGATCCTCCGGGCCTGAAGGCCCTCAGGATGACGCCACTGCATCGTGGACTGGGAAGCCCTGTTACACTGCGGCCCAATGCCTCCGCGCAAGAAGACCCCAGAACTCAAGACCCAGGAGCTTTTCGGCGCGCCGGTCATCTCCAGCCCCGGCGAATACCTTGTGGCGCACATCGACGGCGGGGCGCGCGGCAACCCCGGGCCGGCGGGCTACGGCGTGGTGGTCGAAGATTCGCGGGGCCGGCCAGTGGCCGAGCTGTGCCAGTACCTGGGCCACCGCACGAATAATTTCGCAGAATACTCCGGGCTGCTGGCGGCGCTGGAGTACGCCACCTCGCACCACTCCGCGCTGAAGGTGCTGAGCGACTCCGAACTGCTGGTGAAGCAGCTGAAGGGGCAATACAAGGTGCGTCACCCCGAACTGAGGCAACTCTACGAGCGGGCGCAGTCGTTGATCCGCCGCCTGGAGTGGTTCCAGGTGGAGCACGTCCGGCGGGAGCAGAACCGCGAGGCCGACCGCCTGGCCAACCAGGCCATGGACCAGGGCACGCGGCGCTAGCCGCCTTTCTCCATCGTTTCGCGAAACCGCTTCAGCAGCACCGGCAGCATGCGCTTCCAGGCGTTGCCGTGGGCGCCGCCCGCTCCCGCCGCCGGGATGGGCGAGCGCTCTTCCCGATCCGACCAGACCGGTTTGCCGGCGCGCGTGACCTCCACCTCGACCACGACACGATAGTGTCCCGCCGGCAGCATCTCCCGGCGGTAGCGGATGCGCATGATCAGGTCCGCCGCCTCCGCATGCTTCACCACCCGCGATCTCTTCCAGCTCTCCAGGCGGCCGGCGGTGAAGTCCGCCACCTCCCGGGCGGTGGTGTACGGGTCGCCCTCGGGTGGGTCGGCGACGATGGCGAGAGTTTCGGGCATGGGTGGGTGGAGAAAAAGACTAAACCGCAGAGGGCGCCGAGAACACCCGCAGAGACGCGGGAAGAGCTACTGCGGGCTCAGCTCCCGCTTCACGATCTCGCTCACCTGCTTGCCGTCCACGCGCGCGCCCGACTGCTGGAACTTGGCCATGGTGTTCTTCATGACCGTGCCCATGTCTTTGATGGTGGGCGAGCCCATCTCGGCCATGACGGCGCGGACCGTCGAAACGATCTCCTCCTCGCCCACGGCCTTGGGCATGTAGCCCTCGATCAGCTGGATCTCGGCGGCCTCCTTGTCGGCCAGTTCCTGGCGGCCCCCCGTGGTGAACTGCTCGATGGAGTCCTTACGTTGCTTGATGAGGGTGCTCAGCACCGCCAGCGCCTCCGGGTCGGTCAGCGGGCCGCGCTTGTCGATCTCCTTGTTCTTGAGGGCGCTCTTCACCATGCGCAGGGTGGAGAGCCGGCGCTCCTCGCGCGCCTTCATGGCCTCGGTCATGTCCCTGGTGATCTGCTCGACGATGCTCATGGCCGCCATTATAGGCTGCCGGACGCATCCGCCCGGGGCGCGGCGGTCCCCGCTAGGTAATTGCTTCGCCCCCGGCCCCGGGGTATGATTCGCGCCAGCCACCGGTCTGGGCCGGTCGTCCTATGTCTTCAGCGTCGCCTATCGCTATCGCGCTCGGCATCGTGTTTCTGGTCACGGTCGTCGGGCTGATCGTCGCCCACCTGCGCAGCTCCGCCACCATGTCGGGCTACGAGGAATACGCCCGCGACGTGAAGGACGTCGCCAAGACCATCCGCGGCGAGATCTTCCGCGACGGCGTCGACCTGGTGGTGAACGGCAATTACCGCAAGCTGCCGGCGGTGGTGCGGCTCTCCGTGGCCGAGAACACCCCGGGCTTGAACGTGCGCATGCAGGCGCCGGCCACGTTCAACATGTCGGTCGTCCCCAAGGGCGCGCAGGCCACCGAGGGCCGGGTGCTGGTGCGTACCGGCGACGACATGTTCGACGCCCGCTTCACCAGCCGCTCCGACCATCCCACCCAGGCCAAGATGCTGCTCGGTTCCAAGCAGGTGATGAACGGCCTGCGCAAGCTCGCCTGCTCGCAGAAGACCTTCTTCACCATCAGCAGCGGCGCCATGGAGCTCAGCGAGCTGGTGATCCCTTCGCCCTACACCTCGCACCACATCCTCGACCACCTGGAGTCCATGCGGCGCATCGCCAGCGAGCTGGAAGAGATGCCCGGCACCGCCGGGATGAAGATCCAGGAGATCAAGGGCGAGGGCAGCATGGTGGTGCGGGTGGCGATCGCGGTGGGCATCGTCGCCGCCATCATCACCGTGGTGGCGGCCACGCGCGCGCTCTCCAGTTCGGCCGAGAGCGGCCCAGTGGACGCGGTCACAGCCATCACCCCGGAAGGCGTGTTCCCGGTGGATGCCGTCCTGATCCCACGCGTGGACCAGTGGCGCACCGCCCAGCCGGAAGACTTCGACCCGGCGGCGCAGGCCTGGCTGCGCGGCACCGGCGTGCCCCAGCAGGCGCGCATCACCGGCGACTTCTCGGGCAAAGGCAACGTCCGCGACGTCGCCTACGTCCTGACCCAAACTGGCGGCGCCCGCCGCGTCGTCTGGCTGGTCGAGGGCGCCAACCGCTACGACGCCGAATATCCCGGGCTGGGGCTGGTGGCCCGCTTCCCTCGCGGCAACCTGCCCAGCGTCCGCTGGATCGGGACTCCGCCGCCTGCTCCCGACGGCGACGGCCTGCTCATCGTGCGCAAGGGCGACGACCCCAAGTCGGTGGTGCTCCTGTTCCTGAGCGGGGGCAAGGTCGTCTCCGGCGCTCCCAACGGGTTCCAGAACCTGAGCCTCGAGTAGCTCCCATGCTGCGCAAGCCCCGGCTCTTCACTCCCGGCCCCACGCCGCTGCTGCCCGCGGCCGCCCAGGCCATGGCCTCGGCCGACATCCACCACCGTACCGCCGACTTCCGCGCCCTCTACACCCGCGTGCTCGCCGACCTGAAGACCTTCATCGGGACGGAGAACGACGTCCTGCTGCTGGCCTCCTCCGGCAGCGGCGCCATGGAAGCTGCGGTCGCCAACCTGACCTCGCCCGGCGACCAGGTGCTGGTGATCACGTGCGGCAAGTTCGGAGAGCGCTGGCGCGACCTGGCCACGGCTTTCGGCTGCCAGGTGGTCCTGGCGGAGGCGCCCTACGGCCAGGCGGTCACGCTGGAGCAGGTGCGCGAGAAGCTGACCCCCGACGTCCGCGTGGTCTACATGCAGGCCACCGAGAGCTCCACCGCGGTGCGGCTGAACGTGGGTGGCGTCGCCCGCATGCTGCGCGATACCGACACCCTGCTGGTGGTGGACGCCATCACCGGGCTGGGCACCATGGACTTCGACGTCGACGGCTGGCGCATCGACGTCCTGATCGGCGGCTCGCAGAAGGCGGTGATGGTCCCGCCCGGGCTGGCTTATCTCTCGGTCAGCGAGACCGCCTGGAAGCGGATGGAGACCGCCAAGAATCCGCGCTACTACTTCGACCTGCGCAAGGAGCGCAAGGCGGCGGAGAAGGGCGAGTCGGCCTTCACCCCCGCCACCGCGCTCATCGCCGGGCTGGGCGCGGCGCTGGATTACATCCGCGCCGCCGGTGGCGGCGACCTGGCCGCCGGCCGCGACGCTCTCATCGCCAACGCCGAGCTGGCCGCGCACATGACCCGCGCCGCCGCTCACGCCCTGAAGCTGGCGCTGTTCGCCTCCGAGCCGGCCAACGCCGTGACCGCCATCATCCCCCCCGCCGGCCTCGACTCCGGCATCCTGGTGAAGGATTTTCGCGAGCGCTTCGGCGCCGTCGTCGCCAACGGCCAGGGGGAGATGAAGGGCAAGCTCTTCCGCATCGCCCACCTCGGCTACTACGACTTCCTGGACACCATCGGCATCATCGCCGCTCTGGAGCACGTGGTCGCCAGGGCGGTCGCGCCCAAGCACGCGGAATTCGGCGTCGCCCTCCGCGCCGCCCAGGAAGCCTACGCCAAGGCCGCCGCACAGCAGTCGCTGGCCGCCAGTCGCTAGCTGACGACTGCCGACTGACGACTCGGATTACAATCCCTGTCTCCCATGAAGATCGTCATCGCCGAGAAGATCGCGCCTGCGGCCGTGGACCTGTTCCGCGAGGAGAAGCGCTGGGAGCTGGTCACCCCCGAGCAGATCGACGGCGCCCTGTCCGGGCACCTTGCCGACGCGGACGCCTTGATCGTGCGCTCCGCCGTTTACGTGGACGCCGCCCTGCTGGAGCCGGCGCGCAAGCTGCGCGTCATCGGCCGCGCCGGCGTGGGCGTGGACAACATCGACCTCGAGGCCGCCACCCGCAAGGGCATCGCGGTGATGAACACGCCCGGCGCCAACGCCGTTGCCGTCGCCGAGCACGCGCTGGCGCTGATGCTGGCCCTGGCGCGCCACCTGCCGCGCGCCGACTCCCTCACCCGCGCCGGCAAGTGGGAGAAGAAATCGCTGCAAGGCACCGAGCTGCGCGGCAAGACGCTGGGCGTGGTCGGCCTGGGCCGGATCGGGGTCGAGGTCGCGCGGCGGGCGCTGGCCTTCCAGATGGCCGTCATCGCCCACGACC
>CAYTPH010000123.1:0-8173 GCA_964439635.1 uncultured Terriglobales bacterium | reverse complement strand
GGCGGCGATGTCGTAGATGCTGTCCACGCGGTTGTGGACGAAATAGGCCTGCCCGCCCCGTTCCAGCTCGTGCTCGATGGAGCTCTTCACCAGCTTGTCGTCCCAGCCGGCGACCACCGTCTGGATGGCGATGCGGTCGCGCGGCGGAGTCTCGATCACGCTCATGTCGCGCAGCCCGGTGAGCGACATGTGTAGCGTGCGCGGGATGGGCGTGGCCGAGAGCGTCAGCACGTCCACTTCTTTCTTGAGCTGCTTGAGCCGCTCCTTGTGGCGGACCCCGAAGCGGTGCTCCTCGTCCACGACCACCAGACCGAGGTCCACGAACTTTACGTCCTTGGAGAGCAGCCGGTGGGTGCCGATGAGGATGTCTACCTTGCCCTGCTCCACTCTCTCCAGGATCTCATTCTGCTGCCTGGCCGTCCGGAAGCGGCTGAGCATCTCGATGGTGATGGGGAAGGCGGCAAAGCGCTGCTTGAAGGTCTCGTAGTGCTGGAAGGCGAGGACCGTGGTGGGCGCCAGGACCACCACCTGCTTGTTGTCGCCCACGGCCTTGAAGGCGGCACGCATGGCGACTTCGGTCTTGCCGTAGCCCACGTCGCCCACGATCAGGCGGTCCATGGGCTGGGTGGTCTGCATGTCGCGCTTCACGTCGACGATGGCGGCGTCCTGGTCCTCGGTCTCCTGGTGCTCGAAGGCGTCCTCGAACTCGCGCTGCCACTGGGTATCAGGCGGGAAAGCGTGGCCCTCGGCGGTCTTGCGCTGGGCGTAGAGCTTGAGCAGCTCGTCGGCCATGTCCTGCATGGCCTTCTTGACCCGCGCCTTGGTCTTGGCCCAGGCGCCGGTGCCCAGGCGGGAAAGCACGGGCCTGGCGCCCTCCGCCGAGCGGTACTTCTGCACCAGATCCAGGCGCGTGAGCGGGACGTAGAGGCGCGCGCCCTCGGCGTACTCCAGCACCATGAACTCGGAGGTGGCGCCCTCCTGGGAGATCTCGCGGAGGCCCTGGTACTGCCCGATGCCGTGTTCCACGTGGACGACGTAATCCCCTATCGCCAGGTCGCGGAAATCGGAGAGGAAGGCCGAGGTCTTGGACTTGTAGCGAACGGGCCGGGTGACCACGGCCTCGGACTCGTCGAACAGGTCGCGCCCGCCGAACAGCACCAGGTGTTCGCGGGGGAAAGCGGCCCCATCCGGCACGTTGGCTTTTACTACAGTTGTCGTTGTAAGGTCTTCGGCGAAGTAGGCGGTCTCGTCCAGGTAGCTCTCGCCCCCCGCGGTAGGGGTGCGGCTGCCCAGGCGGAAGGTGGCACCGTATTCGGTGAAGATGTCCGCCAGGCGCTCGACTTCGCCCATGGAGCCCACGGCGAAGATCACCCGCTGGTCGGCGGCGTTCAGGCGCTTCACTTCCTCCACCATGGCCGCGATCGAACCGTGGAAGCGCGTGGTGGGTTGGGATACAAACGACATTTGTAGTTTATCGCTGCCCTGCTCCAACCCGAGCTGCTCCACGCTCCCGCCCGGCAGGCCGGAGAGCGCCTCCCACCACTGCTCCGGGGCCAGGTAGAGCTCCCCGGGGCGGACCAGGGTGCCGATACCGCTACGTTCGTGCGCCTGCTCTACTCGCTCCCACCAGGTCCCCAGCTCGGCGCGGACGGCGGCGGGTTCGTCCACAAGGACGGCGGCATTGGGCAGGAGTGAGAACAGGGTGCTGCCCGCCCCGGCCAGGGGCGCGTAGAACTCCCATCCAGGAAACACCGCGACACCGGCGGCAGTCGCCGCCTGCCCGAGCGATTCCTCCTCGCCGGCGACGCGCCCGCTCGCCAGCCGGGTGTGGATAGCCGCCAGGAGGTCATCGCTGACCGGTGTCTCGGTCAGCGACAGCAGTACGGCCTCTTCCACCGGGGCCTGGGAGCGCTGCGAGGCGGGATCGAACTTGCGAATGGATTCCACGTCGTCGCCGAAGAGCTCGACGCGCAGCGGCCGGTCGGCCTGCGGCGGATAGACGTCGAAGACTCCGCCCCGCACGGCGTACTGGCCCGGCATCTCCACCACGTCCACCGCCACGTAGCCGACGGTGTTCAGGTGGGCGACGATGCTCTCCACCTCGACGCTTTCGCCGCGGCGGACGGTGCGCGCCAGGCCGGCGTAGAACTCCGGCTCGCGCATGCGCATGACGGCAGCGCAGACCGGGGCGACCACGATGCTGGCCTCGCCCGTGGCCATCTTCCACAGCGCGGTGGCGCGCTCTTCCTGGATCTCCGGGTGGGGCGACAGGTTTTCGAAGGGCAGGACGTCGTAGCAGGGCAACGCCAGCACGGAGCCGGGGTTGGCCGCGCCGGTCAGCTCGCAGAAGGCCTGGATGACAGGGACCGCCTGCTCGGCGGCGCGATTGTCGGCGACCAGCACCACCAGCGGCCGGAACGCCGCCCGGTGCAGCAGGACATAGAACAGGGACTTGGCCGTCGGGGTGAGCCCGGACACACCCATCCGTCCCGCGCCGGTCTTCAGGTGGGAGGCCGCGCGTGCCAGCTCAGGGCTCTTTTCCACGTCCGCAAACAGCTCGCGGACGAACGGCAGGACCATAACGACCCGGCTTCGATTGTATCAGCGGGGTTATCTGGGCCAGTCCACTTGTCCGGATTTCCCGATTTGCCGATTTCTCGATCGCCGAAGCCGACGGCCAGCGCGGCGGGATCGAGGACCCGGTCCATGCTTCCGTAAGATGCCTCTGCCGTGTGATTGTGATCACACCTGCCGGTGACCGCGGCCATGCGTCGGCCACCGACGCCCGCTGCTATATTTGAGCGTCATGGCACGCAAGCTCGAACTCTCCCGTAGGCTGCAGCAGCGCGCCGAGCAGGTGATCCCCGGCGGCGTGGACTCGCCGGTGCGGGCCTTCCGCGCCGTGGGCGGCGACCCGCCGTTCATCGTGCGCGGCCGCGGCTCCCGCATGTGGGACGCCGACGGCAACGAGTACATCGACTACGTCGGATCCTGGGGGCCGCTCATCCTCGGCCACTGCCATCCCGAGGTCACCCAGGCCATCGCCGAAGCCAACCAGAACGGCAGCAGCTACGGCGCTTCCACCCCGGCGGAGATCGAGCTGGCGGAGCTGGTGCTGGAGGCCTATCCGGCCATGGAGAAGGTGCGCTTCGTCAGCTCCGGCACCGAGGCCACCATGTCGGCCATCCGCCTGGCGCGCGCCGTCACCGGGCGCAAGTACGTCATCAAGTTCGAGGGCTGCTACCACGGCCACACCGACGCCCTTCTGGTGAAGGCGGGCTCGGGCGTGGCCACGCTCGGCATCCCCGGTTCGGCGGGCGTCCCCGAGGAGTTCGTGAAGTTCACCCTGGCGCTGCCCTACAACAACATCCAGGTGGTAGACGAGGCCTTCAAGCGGCTGCAGGGCGAGATCGCCTGCGTCATCGTGGAGCCGGTGGTGGGCAACATGGGCTGCGTGCCGCCGGCGCGCGAGTTCCTGGACGGCCTGCGCTATCTCACCTCGCGCGAGGGCGCGCTGCTCATCTTCGATGAGGTGATGACCGGCTTCCGCGTGGCCTTCGGCGGCGCCCAGGAGCTGTACGGCACGCGCCCCGACCTGACCACGCTGGGGAAGATCATCGGCGGTGGCCTGCCGGTGGGCGCCTACGGCGGCCCCGCAGAGTTCATGGACCAGATCGCGCCGCTCGGTCCCGTCTACCAGGCCGGGACGCTGAGCGGGAACCCGCTGGCCATGGCCGCCGGCATCGCCGTCCTCAAACATCTAAGATCGCACCGTGAGATCTACGGGCAGATGGAGCGGCGCTCGGCCACGCTGGTGGGGATGATCCTCGACGCCGCCAAACAGGCCGGGGTGCCCATGACCGCGAACCGCGTCGGCTCCATGTTCACCTGGTTCTTCGCCTCCGGACAGGTGACCGACTGGGAGTCGGCCGCCAGGTGCGACACCGCCGCTTTCGGCCGGTTCCACCGCGGCATGCTGGATGCGGGCGTGTGGCTGCCCCCCTCGCAGTTCGAGGCCGCGTTCCTGTCGGCAGCACACAGCGAGGAAGACGTCCACGCGACAGTGGAGGCCGCGCGAAAGACCCTCGCCGCGGCTAAAGGCTGATTCACCACCGAGGCATAGGGGCACAGAGGAAAAAGAAAGAAACCGATCTCTCTCTGTGCCTCTGTGTCTCTGTGGTGAGATTCTTCTTCAGCCGTTGAGCATTTCCGGGATGCTCACGAAGCTATAGCCCTCGGCCTTGTAGCGTGGGATCAGCCGATCGGTCGCCTGGACGGTGTGGCCGCGCGGGGCGCCCATGCGCACGTGGGCGCCGTCGTGCATCAGGATGACGTCGCCGCCGCGCACCTGCTCCACCACTGTCTTCTCCACCTCTTCGGCCGTGTGCAGCCTCCAGTCGGAGCTGCTGACCGACCACATGACCGTGGTGAGACCGCGGCTGCGGACCTCGGCCAGCGTGTCGGGGCGGCGCCCGCCGAAGGGCGGGCGGAACAGCGTGGGATGGATGCCAATGGCATCGGTGACGGCCATCTCGCAATCGTCCAGCTGCTGGCGGAGCCCTGCCGGCGAGGCGAAGATGAGGTTGGGATGGCTGTAGGTGTGGTTGCCGATGACGTGCCCGGCCTGGGCCACCGCGCGAAGGATGTCCGGCCGCTGCTTCACGAATCGGCCGATCACGAAGAACGTCGCCTTCACCCCGTGCTTGGCCAGCACGTCGAGCAGGTGCAGCGTGTGCGGGTCGTTGGGGCCGTCGTCGTAGGTGAGGGCAAGCCGTTTCGTCCCCGGGAGGCCGAGGAAGGTGCGGCCGTAGAGCTGCGAGGTGGGCCACATCGAGGCCCATCCGGCCACGCCGGCGGCTGCGGCGGCGCCCACGGCTGCTAGCAGGGGAAGCATCGCCGCAATTGTAGCTGGTCGCGCTTCGTTTACTTTTCCCGCAATTGCGCCGCGAAAGGTTGCGTTGTATGCTCCGCCCAGCTTCGGACCATGGCCAATCTTTTCGAGCTCCCCCGCTACATCGCACTCGAAGGCCCGATACGGGTCGGGAAAAGCACGCTGGCGCGCATCATCGCCGACCGCCTGCACGCCCAGCAGGTGAGCGAACCCGAGCACAACCCCTTCCTCAAGGCCTTCTACGAGGGCGAGCCCGGCGCCGCCTTCCAGGCGCAGATGAGCTTCCTGGTGCAGCGCTACGAGCAATTACGGGCCCTGGAAGTCGGCCCCCACACCCGCAAGACCGTGGTCGCGGACTACATCTTCGAAAAAGACAAGCTCTTCGCCAACATCAACCTGACCGACGCCGAGCTGGCGGTGTACGACCGCTACTACCAGCTCTTCCGCGAGCAGCTGCCCACGCCCGACCTGGTCATCTACCTGCACGCCACCCCGGAGGTGCTGCGGAAGCGCTTGCGCAAGAAAGGCGCCAGCAGCGAGATGGCCATCTCCGACGATTACATCGAGGAAGTAGTCCGGGCCTACGAGCACTTCTTCTTCCACTACACCGGCAGCGACCTGCTGGTGGTGAACACCTCCGACATCGACTTCGTGGACCGCCACGAGGACCTGCAGGAGCTGCTGCGGCGGCTCACCGAGCCCATCAAGGGCACGCAGTATTTCCTCCCGCTGGGGACGGACGCGGCCAGCGCGTGATCTCAGCTGTCAGCCGTTAGCCATTAGCGTCCGGAAACCAAAGCTCACCACGGATTTTCACTGATTTGCACGGATCACCACGGTTGGATTGTCGCCTTTTCTTCCGTGTTGATCCGTGGCGATCCGTGGTATGGGGTTGGAAAAGTTTGCATGGGAACGCATTCCAGCGTCTAAAATAGCCCTCGCAGCATCCCATAGCTGCAACAGGCTGCATCCGGCGGAGCCGGAGCGGCACTGGAGGAACCGTGAGCCTCACGTCCGGCGACTTCCGCCACAAGATCACCACCGCCACTCTCCGCGAAAAGAAGCAGCAGCGCCAGCCCATCACCGCCATGACCGCCTACGACTACGTCTCGGGGCGGCTGGTGGACGAGGCCGGCATCGACCTCATCCTGGTCGGCGACTCCCTGGCCATGACCATGCTGGGCTACGCCAACACCCTGCCGGTCACCATGGACGAAATGCTGCACCACACCCGGGCCGTGCGCCGCGGAGTGAAGCACGCCCTGCTGGTCGGCGACATGCCCTACGCCTCCTACCACGTCACCAGCAAGCAGGCGCTGGAGAACGCGGCCCGCTTCGTGAAAGAGGGCGGCGCCGAGGCGGTGAAGATCGAGGGCGGGCAGAAGCGGGTGCGCCTGATCGAGCGCATGATCGACGCCGAGATCCCGGTCATCGGCCACATCGGCCTTACCCCGCAGTCGCTGCACAGGATGGGCGGCTACAAGGTGCAGGGCAAGACTCTGGGCGCCATCGAGCAACTGATGAAAGACGCCGAGGCGCTGGACCGTGCCGGCGTTTCGGCCATCGTCCTGGAGGGCATTCCGCGCGAGGTGGCCGCCATGATCACCGCCGAGGTGGAGGCCCCCACCATCGGCATCGGTGCCGGGCCGGATTGCGACGGCCAGGTGCTGGTGTTCCACGACGTGCTGGGGCTGACCTTCACGCCGCCGGCCAAGTTCGTCCGCCAGTACGGCGATGCCGGAGCTGTGATCACAGAGGCCATGAAGCGGTTCCGTCAGGACGTTCAGTCGGGCGCCTACCCCAGTGACGCTGAGTCCTACCATCTGCCCAGGGAGACGCAACAGGCGCTGGACCATATCCAGCAGCGCAAGCGCGCGCTGGTGGCCGAAAAGCGGCGGTGAAGATCGTTCGTTCCATCGACGAGATGCGGGCCCTCTGCCGCCAGGCGAAGCGGGACGGCAAGCGCCTGGGCCTGGTGCCCACCATGGGCGCACTGCACGAAGGGCACCTGTCGCTGGTGCGCGCCGCCCGCCAGCAGTGCCAGGTGGTGGCCGCTTCCATCTTCGTCAACCCCACCCAGTTCGGCCCTAACGAGGACTTCGGCAAGTACCCGCGCACCTTCGAGCGCGACCGGCAACTCCTGGAGGCGGAGAAGGTGGACCTGCTCTTCGCCCCCAGCACGGAGGAGATGTACCCGCCAGGCTCGACTACGTTTGTAGTTGTAGAGGATTTGCAAGACCGGCTCTGCGGGCGTTCCCGCCCCGGCCACTTCCGCGGGGTAGCCACCGTCGTCAGCAAACTCTTCCACATCGTGGAGCCGGACCTGGCCTTTTTCGGGCAGAAGGACGCGGCCCAGGTTTCGCTCATCCGCCGCCTGGTGCGCGACCTCGACCTGGACGTGCAGATCATGGTTGGCCCAACCGTGCGCGAGCCCGATGGCCTGGCCATGAGCTCCCGCAACGCCTACCTGACGCCCGAGCAGCGCCAACAGGCGCTGGTGCTCTACCGGGCGCTGATGCGGGTGCAGTTCCTGGCCGACAAGGGCGAGCGTGACGCCGCCAGGCTCATCGCCGCCGCCCGCGAGGTCTTCGCCGAGCAGCCGCAGGTGCGCGCGGATTACATCGAGGTGGTGGACAACGACACTCTCCAGCCCCTCGCTGACACCTCGCACGGGGCGCTGGTGGCGGTGGCCGCCTTTGTGGGCGCTACCCGGCTCATTGACAACATGGTGCTCCCTGGAGTCCGCGCGCAGGGTGGTTCGTCCACTTCGACGCACAGGGACGGCGCGGCAGCCAACCGGTGACAACAATGGGATCGAACCCTGAGATCCGGCACGACGCGGAGTGGATCGGGAGGATTCTGGAGGAGTGCTGGTCTGCCGAGACCTCTTCGCGATGGTCAGCCGCCACCCCCTCGCGCGGCCAATGCGGGGTGACTGCGCTTGTCCTCTACGACTACTTCGGGGGTGAGATCCTCAAGACGCGCGTCGGAGGCCGGTGGCACTTCTACAACCGCGTGGCCGGAACCAGACTCGACGCGACGGCCGGCCAGTTCTCCGACCCGATCGTTTACGCCGACCTCGCATCCAGCCGCGAGGAAGCGCTTACAGACTGCACCCAGGAGCAGTACCGGGCACTTTCACGCAGCCTGGCGGCCGCTCTCTCCAACAGGAAGGAAGAACGACTATGACGGACATGGCGATGTCCGCGGCTCATTGCGAGCGCTATCTCCGCCTTCTGGGCGTTCCCCGGCGAGGGCCCAGCCTCGACGCGCTGGCCGAGC
>CAYTPH010000122.1:0-8187 GCA_964439635.1 uncultured Terriglobales bacterium | reverse complement strand
GCTGCTGAAGCGGTTCCAGGGGCCGGCCACCGCCGGCAATCCCGAAGACGCCGATTCGCTGGTGGGCGAGAGCGCCATCGCGCTGGAGGCCATCGCCGCCGGGGACATCGGCCGGGTGGAGATGCGCGGCAGCTCCTGGAGCGCCCGCAACCGCGGCGCCCAGCCCCTGGCCAGCGGCCAGCGCTGCACCGTCGATTCCGTCCAGGGCCTCATGCTCGAAGTACGCCCGCAATAACCCGCGCCGCTCGTTGCGCCCAAGGAGCCGTTTATGTCCGGTCCTCTGATCGTCACTTTCTTCCTCGCCGTGCTGGTGCTCATCGTGCTGGCCAAGACGGCGGTGGTCGTCCCGCAGCAGAACGCCTACGTGGTCGAGCGCCTGGGCAAGTTCAACAACGTGCTGGGCGCCGGCTTCCACATCCTGGTCCCCTTCATCGACGTCATCCGCTACCGGCACTCGCTGAAGGAGAACGCCATCGACATCCCCGAGCAGATCTGCATCACCCGCGACAACGTGCAGGTCGGCGTGGACGGCATCCTCTACATGAAGGTGCTCGATCCCATGCGCGCCTCCTACGGCATCCAGAACTACACCTTCGCCATCACCCAGCTGGCCCAGACCACCCTGCGCAGCGAGGTGGGCAAGATCGAGCTGGATCGCACCTTCGAGGAGCGCATGAACATCAACACCGCCGTAGTCAGCGAGCTGGACAAGGCCAGCGAGCCCTGGGGCGTGAAGGTGTTGCGCTACGAGATCAAGAACATCACCCCGCCCAAGGACGTGCTCGCCGCCATGGAGAAGCAGATGCGGGCGGAGCGCGAGAAACGCGCCGTCATCCTGCAGTCCGAGGGCGTGCGGGACGCCGCCATCAACACCGCCGAGGGCGAGAAGCAGAAGGTCATCAAGCAGTCGGAGGCCAACAAGCAGCAGCAGATCAACGAGGCCGAGGGCGAGGCCGCCGCCATCCTGGCCGTGGCCACCGCCACCGCCGAGGGCCTGCGCAAGGTGGCCGCCGCCATCCAGGCGGAAGGCGGCTACGAGGCGGTGCAGTTGCGCGTCGCCGAGGCCTACATCCCCGAGTTCGGCAAGCTGGCCAAGAACAGCACCACCATGATCCTGCCGCTCAGCGCCAGCGACGTGGCCTCGATGGTGGCCATGGCGACCTCGGTCATCAAGCGCACCAACGGCGAAGCCCCGGCGGCGGTGCCGCCCGCCGCTCCACCGGCGCCCTCGCGCACCCGCGGCATGGGCATCGGCGGGTAGCGGCGGAGGGACTCGCGGCCCTTACTGGGAGCTGCGCTGGATGCGGCGGGTCTCCGCCAGTAGCGCCATGTTGTGGGTCAGGTTCTGCAGGGTGACGATGCCCACCAGCCGGTCCTGGTCCACCACCGGGATCAGCGTCAGGTCGCGGCCGCTCAGCTTACGCAGCGCCGAGGCCAGCGACTCGTTCTTCTGCGCCACCTCGTAGGCCCGGTTCATCACCGACTGCACGTAGCCGTTGCCGCTGCGCAGCGCCTCCAGCATGTGCTGCCGCGACACCACGCCCACCATGTCGTTGCCGCGGACCACCGGGAAATCGTCCTGCAGGCTGTGCACCGCCTTGGCCAGCGCGTCTTCCAGGGTGTCCGCCGGCGACAGCGTAGCGAAGTCCGTCAGCATCACTTCTTCCAGCCGCACCGTCTCCATCACCGACTGGAAGAGCATGGAGCGTTCTTCCAGCTGCGCCGCCACGAACAGGAAGAACCCGATCACCGCCAGCCAGATGTTCGAAAGGAAGCCGGCGAACATGAACACCATGGCGAAGGCCTGGCCGACGGTCACGGCGCGCCGCGTGGCCGAAAGATAGTCCATGTGCCGGGCGAACATCGCCCGCAGCACCCGCCCGCCGTCCAGGGGATAGGCAGGCAGCAGGTTGAAGGTCGCCAGGAAGATGTTGGCCCACACGAAGCTGCGCGGCAGGTTGGCGGAGTGCAGGAAGGGCCGCGACAGCAGGTCGATCTGCGGCGTCAGCGCGGACAGCAGCACGATGCCGCCGATGGCCAGCACGATGTTCACCAGCGGCCCCGCCAGGGCGATGCGGATGTCGCGCGCCGGGTTCCGCTTGGCCGTCCCGAACGGCTCCTCGATGAAGGTGATGCCGCCGATGGGCAGCAGCAGGATGCTCTTGACCGTCAGCCCCGACCGCAGCGCCACCACCGCGTGCCCCAGCTCGTGCAGCACCACCGAGCCGAAGACGATCAGCACCAGCACCACCCCACGCATCGCCCCCGGGTGTCCCCCGGTCCCCGCCTCCGTCATCCACACGAAGAACAGCAGGAACAGGAAGGTCAGGTGGACGCGCAGCTCGACCCCGAACAGCCGACCCGCCGGAATGGACCAACTTCTCAAGTCATGTACCTCACGGTCATTCTATACACTGCATTAGACGCCGTCGGGCCGCCCGGCGGCTCACGAGTGCCAGCTCATGCGGGTCATCGCCGGCAAATATCGCAGCCGTAAGCTGTTGGCGCCGCGCGGCTTGGACGTCCGTCCTACCTCCGACCGCCTGCGCGAGACCCTGTTCAACGTGCTGGCGCCGCGGATCGAGGGCGCGGTGTTCATCGATGTCTACGCCGGGACCGGAGCGGTGGGCATCGAGGCGCTCAGCCGCGGCGCCCGCCAGGTGTACTTCATCGAGAACGGCAAGGAATCCGTGGCCGCCATCCGCGCCAACCTGGCCTCGCTGGAGATCACGGAGGGCTACGAACTTATTCAGCGCGATGCCGGGCAGGCCTTGCGGCTGCTCGACTCCCAGGCGGTGGTCTCCGACCTCTTGTTTCTGGATCCACCCTACCGGATGGAAGGCGCCTACGCCGAGGCCCTCGGCTTCCTGAGCGATTCCCGCCTGCTCCGTCCCGCCTCCATCGCTGTCGCCGAGCACGACAAGCACTTCGATCCCGGCGACCGCTTCGGCGCGCTCGTCCGCTACCGGACCCTGAAGCAGGGCGATGCGGTGCTCAGCTTCTACAAGCTGGCCACTGACCACTGACCACTACATCAGGATCTCTTTAGTCTGCCGCGCGATGGGATGCTGCATCACGTCCAGCTCGGCCTTCACCATGTTCAGGCCGCAGACGCAGCGTTCGAACTCGCACGCCAGCCGCTTGAACAGCGGCGCCACCCTGGCGTACTCGAAGTGCTCGAACTTGGAGACGATGTAGTAGCTCTCCTTGCCCGCCTTCATCAGGTCGACGAAGTTCTCCAGCCGCTGCCGCCGCAGGCGGTAGTGGTTGATGCTCTCCGGGAACATGCCGGTGAAGAACAGGGTGTAGTCGCCGATGTGCTTGCGCACCTGGCGCTCGCGGTCGAAGGAGGGTGCGGGCCCGTAGACCGGGTCGGCCTCCAGCAGCATCTCGCCGACGTCGTGCAGCGGGTGCCCGGCGGCGTCGCGCACCTGGTACAGCCGGTCGCACTGGCAGAACTCGGTGAGCAGGTTGGCGACGTAGCCGCTCACCTCCGGATCGCGCAGCCCCACGAAGTTCGAGAAGCTGCGGTCCACCAGCTCGTTGAACAGCTGCTGCAGCGGATGCGATTCTGGGATCATCCTCCGTCCATCCTCCCAAGGTGCATTCGGCTGGCTGTTGGCGCGAGTGTTGCCCAACTGCGTCACCGATGCAAGTGACATCGGTGACACACGCGCCTCGTCCTTCCGCGCGCACCTCACTTTTCAGGACGCCTGTGCACTTAGATGCCGGTCCGCTACCAAGAAACCCGGTGGCTGCCGGTTTCGGCAGCCAACCCCCGCAAGTGCTGATTAGGACGCGCCGCTCACCCGTGAGTCACCGCTGACTATCGCGGAGGAGCGGCCCTGTGTAGAATCGCTGCCCCCATCTTCTTCAGGCGGCACAGGCATGCAAAGGCAAAACATCTCCTCCGGAGCACCTTGGGAACCGGTGGTCGGTTACTCCCGTGCCGTACGCATCGGTAACTCGGTGCACGTGTCGGGCACGACGGCGCTCGGCCCCGACGGCAAGCTGGTGGGCAAGGCCGACCCCTACGCCCAGGCGGTGCAGACCCTCAAGAACATCCAGAGCGCACTGGAGAAGGCGGGAGCCTCTCTGAAGGACGTGGTCCGCACCCGCATGTACGTGACCAACATCGGCCGCGACTGGGAGGCCGTGGGCAAAGCCCACGGCGAGTTCTTCGGCAGCATCCGCCCGGCGACCGCCATGGTGCAGGTGGCGGCGCTCATCGATCCCGACATGCTGGTGGAGATCGAGGCCGACGCGATGGTCTCCGGGTAGTGCACGCGAACACCCACCACAGAGACACGGAGACACAGAGAAGGATTTTCAATGATCCTCATTTCAAACATCCGGAGCGGAGCGAGGGAGCCCTACCTATGAAGAAGCTCGTTGCGGTTCTTGCGATTTTGATCTCGACCGTCGCTGCAGCGCAGCAGAAGCAGGCGGAACCGGTGACGGCGATCCGCGCCGGGCGTCTGCTCGATCCGGCCACCGGTGAGGTGAAGAACAACCAGGTGATCGTGATCCGCGGCAATCTCATCGAGAGCGTCGGCGGCGCCGTGCCGGCCGGTGCCCAGGTCATCGACCTGTCGAAAGCCACCGTCCTGCCCGGCCTGATCGATACCCACACCCACCTGTTCCTGCAGGGCGAGCTGGCGGAGGAGGGCGGCTACGATATCCAGCTGCTGAAGCACGGCATCGCCTTCCGTGCGGCGCGGGCCACCGCTTCCGCCCGCCGCGCCCTGGAGCAGGGCTTCACCACCATCCGCGACGTGGAGACCGAGGGCGCCGGCGCGGGCGACGTCGGCATCAAGCAGGCGGTCGAGGCGGGCTACATTCCTGGCCCCCGCATCTTCACCACCACCATGGGCATTTCCTCCAGCGGCGGCTACGCGCTCGAGGGCTATGCCCCGGAGATCGAGTTCGACCTGCCCAAGGGGGTGCAGATCGTGGACGGCCCGTGGCAGGCGCGCAAGGCCGTGCGCCAGCAGCTCGACCTGGGCGCCGACTGGATCAAGGTGTACATGACGCACCGCTCGTGGGTGGGCCCCAAGGGCGAGCTGGTGTCGCAGCCGACCTTCACCCTGGAGGAGATCAAGGCCATCACCGACGAAGCCCACGCCTACGGCCACAAGGTCGCCTGCCACGCCTACGGCGGCGTCGGGCTGCACCGCGCCCTCGACGGCGGCTGCGACACCATCGAGCACGGCCTCGACCTGGACGACGAAGCCATCCAGAAGATGGTGAAGCAGTGCGTCTGGCTGGTGCCCACCATGACCGCCTACTACTACAACAACGATCCCGAAAACACGCCCACCGGCAAGCGCGACCGCCTGCGCGCCGCCCTGCATGGGCCGTCGCTGCAGAAAGCCTACAAGGCAGGGGTGAAGATCGCCTTCGGCACCGACGTCGGCGGCTTCGGGTGGGACCAGCCCATGGCGCAGGAGTTCGGCCGCATGACCGAGTTCGGTGTCTCGCCGCTGGACGCGCTGAAGAGCGCCACCACGGCGGCAGCGGAGATGCTCGGCTTGCCCGGCAAGCTCGGCGCCATCATTCCCGGCGCCTATGCCGACCTGGTCGCCGTCCAGGGCGATCCTCTGAAGGACGTGGATGTCCTGAAGGAGGTGCGCTTCGTGATGAAGGACGGGAAGGTGTTCAAGAACGAGGTGCGGTAGGAAGAAAAGACTTACCACGGATCACCACGGATCTACAGGGATGAATCAGGGACCAGAATATCCGTGTCGATCCGTGAAGATCCGTGGTGAGGGTTTGAAGGGCTCCCTAGTTCCTCTCCCCCGCCCCGTGTTTCCCGCGGCAGACCTTGCAATAGCTCGGCGGCTCGGCGTTGTCCACGCGATGCTGCACCGGCTTCAGCGTCCGCAGGTAGGCGAAGATGTCCTTCAGGTCGCGGTCGCTCATGTGGCGGAAGAACGAGGTGGGCATCACCTTGCTCAGCTTGCGGGCGCGCACGTGCCCCGTGCGGATCATCTGAATGAACAGTGCCTCGTCGTAGTAGGAGATCCCCGACGGGTCGGGGGTGATGTTGGCGGCGCTCGCCCTCCCCCAGGGACCCACCAGGGTGAAGCCGCCGGCGAACTCCATGCCGGGGATGGGGTTCATCTGCGGGTCGGTGGTGTCGTGGCAGCCGGAGCAGTTCCCCACCACCCGCACCAGGTACTCGCCGCGCTTCAAGGGATCGTTGGGATCGGGCCCGGGCACCGGGCCGGCGACCGGCGGCAACGGCTTCAGGCCGGCCGCGATGGGCGGCGGAAGCTGGGTCTTGGGCACCGCCTTGCGGATGGGCTTGAGCGAACGGATATATACGACGATCGAGGCCAGGTCCTCGTCCGACAGGTGCCGGAAGTTGTAATAGGGCATCATGGGGAACAGGGTGCGACCGTCGTAGCCGATGCCCTGCCGCAGGGCGCGCTCGAACTGTTCGTCCGTCCAGGTGCCCGAGCCGGTCTCCAAGTCGGGGGTGATGTTGGGGACGAAGAGCTGGAAGGGCAGCGACTCCTCCTCGAAGGGCCCCCCCGCGCCCCGGGCGTTGGGCTTGGGCGCCATCCAGCGCTTGCTGAAATCCAGCTGCGAATGGCACATGGTGCAGTGTGCCGGCCCCTCCACCAGGTAGCGGCCCCGCTTCAGCCGCTCCGGGGTGGGGGCGAACTTTGTGGGCATGGCCGCGCGCAACGCCGCGGCCTTCATCGCGGACGCCGCAGTGGGACCGGCTTGTTTCTGCGCGTTTACCGTATGAAACACAGGAAGGACCGCAGAACCGACCCACAGGCACACCAATAGCACCGTGATCACCGCCACCCGCATCGTAGCCCCCACATTTGTGTTCGCAACCATGCCGGCCAGGGCGGCCGGCTGGAGTGGCGCGATGTTAGCGGCTGCTCGGGCGACGCGTCAAGTGGCGGGAGGGATTTGCCCGGGCGGCGAATCTCAGGTAGAATCAGTGTTTTGCCAGGAGAGAGTTACGCCGTTATGAAGGCAGCCATCCATCCCACTTACCGCGCGGTGCGCGTCACCTGCGCCTGCGGCAATACGTTCTCGACCCGCTCCACCCACAAGGGCGACATCCACCTGGAGATCTGCTCCAACTGCCACCCCTTCTTCACCGGCAAGCAGAAGCTCCTGGACACCGCCGGCCGCATCGAGCGCTTCCGCCGGAAGTACGAAAAGGTCGAAAAGAAATAACTTCGCCTCCGCGGATCACGCGGATGGACCCGGATCAGGCCTCCCCAGCGGGGGCCTTTCTGTTTCACCACGGAGACACGGAGTCACTGAGAAAGCTGATCGTCCTCCGTGGCTCCGTGTCTCCGTGGTGAGGTAACCCGGCTAGAATAAAGCGAATGCGGAAGCACTGGGAAAACCCGGTGAGCACAGCCGAGGGCGGCCGTGCCACAAGGCTCGGCAGGGTGCCGGAGTCTGTCCAGATCGGCTCGCTGCGCATCGCTCCGGCGACGGTGCTGGCGCCGATGGCCGGCGTCACCGACACCGTCTTCCGCCGCTTCATCCGCAACGTGAACCTGACCGCGGCCGACGACCGTCTGCTGGAGGGCCGCCAGTCGGGCTGCGGCCTCATCATGACCGAGTTCACCTCGGCCGACGGCGTCCTCCGCTCCAAGGACAAGAAGGCCAAGCGCTACCTGCACTTCTACCAGGACGAGCACCCCATCTCGGCGCAGCTCTTCGGCAGCGACCCGCAGGTGCTGGCCGACGCCGCCCGCATGGTCCAGGACCTGGGCTTCGACCTGGTGGACCTGAACCTGGGCTGCCCCGCCAAGAAAGTGGTGAAGTGCAACGGCGGCTCCGGGCTGCTGCGCGACCTGCCGCTCATCCGCCACATCTTCGAGACCGTCCGCGCGGCGGTGCGGATCCCCTTCACCGTCAAGTTCCGCGCCGGCTGGGACGAGCGCGAGATCGTCTGCGTGGAGCTGGCGAAGCTGGCCGAATCCTGCGGGCTGAACGCCGTGGCGCTGCACGCCCGCACCCGCGAGCAGGGCTACGCCGGCCACGCCCGCTGGGAGTGGATCGGCGCGGTGAAGGACGCGGTCGGCGTCCCGGTCATCGGCAACGGCGACATCCGCACCCCGGAGGACGCCGCCGCCATGGTCGCGCAGACCGGCTGCGACGCCGTCATGATCGGCCGCGCCGCCGCCTCCAACCCCTGGATCTTCC
>CAYTPH010000121.1:0-8189 GCA_964439635.1 uncultured Terriglobales bacterium | reverse complement strand
CTCCAATCCTTCTCGCGCGAACGGGAAGTCGAATTACGGGCTGGGCCGCACCACCCGGGTGCTGCTGGACCTGGTGAGCGTGAACTACCTGCTGGGGTATTCGACGCGGCCGCTGCAGTTCTTCGGGCTGTTCGGGCTACTGTCGGCGCTGGCGGGAGGCGGCATCAGCCTGTTCCTGTTCGTCAAGAAGGTGAGCGACTTCCAGATCGATCTGATCTCGCAACACGGGCCGCTGATGATGCTGGGGATCGCGCTGGTGATTGCGGGGATACAGTTCCTGTCCTTCGGATTGTTGGGCGAGATGCTGGCGCGGATCTACTACGAGACCCAGGACAAGCCCATCTATTCGGTGCGGGAAGTGAAGAGCCGGCGGGAAGAGACGCTGGGTTCTGTTGCCGGCTGAAGCCGGCTCGGGAGTAGTCAAAGAGAAGCCGCCTTCGGCGTCGCTAAAGCGACGCCTCCCCCGCCTAAAGGCGGGGGCTCCCACCGGCGGGGCTTACGCCCCGCAAGTTTCTCCACTAGGGTGGCGGCGCGCCTTCGCCACGCTTGTCGCCGCCGGGGCGGCGGCGCTCCTTCACCCATCAAGAAATCGAGACCAGGCGGCCCTTGCGCACGCGATACTGCGAGCCGCGCCAGGTGACTTTGTCGGAGAAGAATCCGGCGAGCCAAGTGCAGAAGTTGATGGCGTCGTGCAGTGGCACCAGCCAGAGGCTGCGGCGAGTAACGGGATCGTTGAGGCCCCAAGCCCCCGTCGTCCAAACCTGCGCCAGCCGCAGCGCCAGATAGCCGAGCAGGTAAGCAGCTGAAAGCCAGAGTGAGGGCGCCACGACCGCGGCGAGGACGGCCCACGGCAGTCCGAAGGTCAGCGCCAGGCCGAAATACCCCGCGGGGCGGACGTTGCGCAGGCCGATGGCCCAGCGCATCTCGTGACGCAGGAACTCTCCCAGGGACTGCCGGGGGAACACCATCCACACCGGCGGGGTGAGCTCCATGCGGGCGCCGAGGGCGGCGATGCGGTTGCCGAACTCGAAGTCGTCGGAGTGGTAGTCGGTGATGGCTTCGAAGCCGCCGATGGCGGCCAGTCGCTGCCTCGTCGTCGCCATGGTCCAGCCGAAGGCGAACTGGATCTTGCCCTCGATGGTGCGCGCCACCAGGGCATTCGGAACGGTCTCGGTGGAAAGTGTGAGCGCCTCCAGTTCGCCGGCGAGATTGCCGGGCGCCAGACTGCGATAGAAAGCGGTCACGGCACCGACCTCGGGGTTCGCGAAGGGCGCCACCAGGTGCCGCAGATACTGCGGTTCGACGCGGACGTCGCTGTCGCTCATCACCATCAGGTCATACTGCGCCGCCTGCGCCAGGCGGCAGAGATTGTTGACCTTGCGGTTGACGCCAAGCTGCGGCACGTCGGTGAGCACGCGGATGGCGGTGGCGGGGAAGTCGTGCTGGAGTCTTTCCAGCACGGGCAGCACTGGGTCGTCGGCGTCAGCAACGGCAAACAGGAGCTCGTACCGCAGATAGTCGAGGCGGCAGAAGCTGGCGAAGTTCTCGTAGGCCTCGCGGTCGAGGCCGCGCACCGGCTTCAAGATGCTGATCGGCGGGGCAAAGGCCGGGTCAGGCGGCGGCTGCTTCCGGGCCGCGCGGAAATACTGCCAGGCGGAATAGATGGCGAGCAGGTAGTAGGCCAGGGGCGACAGCGCCGCGATCAGCACCGCCCAACGCAACCACTCCAAGGGTTTCTCCGGTGGCAAAAGTGGTCAGAGGGACAGGAGAAGAATAACGCAAAGGGCGCAAAGGAGAGTCGCAAAGGACGCGAAGAAAGAAAGACGAGTGCTTCTTCGACCTTTCTTTGCGTGCTTGACGTTGCTCGTTTCCTATCCCGCGCCCGAATCCCTCACGCCGGTACGAAGTAGAAGGCGATGGCCAGCAGGATGTACACCGACAGGAGCTGGGCGCCCTCGAACCAGTTGCTCTCGCCGTCGGAGGAGATCATCTCGGTGATGAGCACGGAGAGCACGATGGCGGCGATCTCGAAGGCGTTGAAGACCAGCGACATGGGCTGGCCGACGGCGTGCGACAGGAAGACCAGCACGGGAGCGACGAAAAGGGCGATCTGGGTGCTGGAGCCGACGGCGATGGTCATGGCCAGGTCCATCTGGTTGCGGCGTGCGACCAGGATGGCGGTGGAGTGCTCGGCGGCGTTGCCCACGATGGCCACGATGATGACCCCGACGAACAGCTCGGTCATGCCGAAGGCCTGGGTGACCGCTTCGATCTCGCCCACCATCATCTCGCTGAGGAAGGCGATGAGGGCGGTGGCCACGGTCAGGGAGATGAGGGCGTGCTTCACTCCCATCTCGGCTTCCTCGTGGTGATGCTCGCCCACGAACAGCGCCTTGTGGGTCTTGAGGACGAACAGGAAACTGACCAGGTAGATGGCGATGAGGATGGCGCTGGTCCACAGGCTCAGCTGTTGCAGCTCCGGCGGGTTGGCCTTCAGCGAACCGTAGACGGCCAGGTCGTAGACCGCGGGCATGATCAGCCCCACCACGGCGATGAAGAGCATGGTGCTGTTGGCGCTGGCGGCGGTGCGGGAGAAGGTCTGCTTGTCGCGCTTCCATCCGCCCACCAGCACGCTCAGGCCGAGTACCAGCAGCAGGTTGCCGATGATCGAACCCGACAGAGAAGCTTTCACCACTTCCACGTGGCCGGCGCGCAGGGCGAAGAAGGCGATGATGAGCTCGGTGGCGTTGCCCATGGTGGCGTTGAGGATGCCGCCGACGGCGGGCCCGGCGTGGGCGGAGAGAGCTTCGGTGGCTTCCCCGAGAACGCCGGCCAGGGGGATGATGCCGACCGCCGCGAAGATGAAGATCAGCAACGGTGAGGCATGAACGAAGTGCAGCACGACCGCGAGCGGCACGGCCAGCAGCAGCAGGTTGAGAGCGACGTTGCCCTTCATGGGCAGGAAGCGGAGCACACCGCGGTGGTGCTGGGCCATGGCGCGAGATTGTACAGGCACAGTAGAAGGCGAGGAAGATTAGGAGGCGGCTGCGCGGCGCTGGGCGCGCTGGACCGGCACGGTGACCACACGGCCGCCGGGTTCCACCGCCAGGGTCAGAAGCGGCGCGCACGCGCTGCACAGCCAGAAGTGTTCGAGCTTGTGGAGCTTCCTGCTGACCGGCTGGGATCCGGCGGGAGTGCCGACTTCAAGCTGAAAGAGCTTCCCGTCGCGCAGATAGTGGAAAGTGGCCGAGCAATCGGGATTGGCGCACTTGGAAACCATTCCATCCTCGGCAGGATCAGGCCCGTGCCCGACACAGCCCCAGAGAGACTCTTGCTTCCTTAGGATGCGCCTGCTGGGAATGGGGAAGCTGTGGAAAAACGAAGACTCCGGTTGTTCTAAACCATCCGAAATGGGGCGGTTCCGCGACGGGAATACACAATCTGGAACGGCCCGGTTACGACGGTAAATTGACGGGCGGGGGCGGAGGTGGCACGCTCAGGGCATCGGGGAGGTGCCCCATGCTACGAGAGATTGCACCGCGGGGCCCGGTGCTGGTACGGCTGAGGTTGTACCGCGTCGTGGACGGCGAATGCTTCTGGAACACCGAACTCATACCTGCCAAACCCAGCCGCCGCGCACCCGGACGCACCAAGCTCCTGCGGCGGCATCCGGGACCGAACAGGGCCTGACCCCTTGGAGGCGGGGCGCGGGCGGCCGCCAACCAGCGCCGCCCGCGAGGCCTTTCCTTTCCGCAGTCTATCCACTGCCACCTTGGACGGGCGATGGGTTCGGGAGTAACCTCTCTACAATCAAGGCAGGACGAGTGGGGCCCGTAGCTCAGCGGTTAGAGCAGGGGACTCATAATCCCTTGGTCCCAGGTTCGAATCCTGGCGGGCCCACCATTACAGCCAACTCTCTCCACGTCACCTGCCGCATGGGCGGCGACTACCGGCTGCCGGAGGGCCGGCCGGGCCTGTTGGTCCGGTCCTCCACGGCGGGGCCGAACACATAGATGCTGCCCGCGGCCTGCTCAGTCAAATAGATGTGCTCCCGGGCATCGATCCAGGCGCCCGAGGGGAGGCCCATTCGCTTGCGAGCGCCCGGCAGCTGCGTCAACTCGCCAATCGAGGTTCCATCGGGGCGGTAGATGCGCAAGGCGGCGGTCCCGACGTGGCTGACGTATACGTTGCCCTTCCCGTCCATCGCCAGCGCGAACTCGGTGCTCCGTGGCGGGCCGGCCAGGTTGCGCACCTTGAAGGAATGAAGCAGGTCGCCATCGAGATCGAGTACCTGGATGCGGGAGCCGGAAGAATCCAGGACGGCGAGGCTGCCGTGGTTCATGGCCAACTCGGTGGGCTCGTCGAAACGGACGCTGCCGACCGGGGTACGGCGGCCCCCGACGCGCTGTAACACCTTGCCCTGGAGGTCGAGTACGACGAGCTCATCGGCCGGCGAGTCGAGCACGTAGAGACGACCCGACGCCTGGTGGATGGCGATGCCGGCCGGGCCGGCGAACATGCTCTCGCCGTGGAAGCGGCCCAGGTAGCGAAGGAAGCGTCCTTCGGGGCTGTAGACCAGCAGCATGCCGAGCTTGCCGTCGGCGACGTAGATGTTGTCCTCGGCGTCCACCGCCACGCCGTTGGGGCGTTGCAAGCGCCGACCGGGGCCGCCGGCGATACGGAACGAGCCCTGGCCATCCAGCACCTGGACAGAGGCGCGCGCGGGATCGGAGACGATCAGGCGGCCACGGGAGTCGGTCACGACGTGAGTGGGCGAGCGCAGCACCGGCTCGTGCCCGTACACGAAGGCGATGACGCGGTCCCGGGTAGCGGCGAAGGCGTTCCGCCGCTGCAGGACCTTGGTGGCACGGGCCGGCGGAGCGATGTCCTCGATCACCGTCTCCCGCGGGTCGCGATCGAGCGAACGCGGCACGTCGACGGTGGACCTGGGCGGAGGGCCGTACTTGGCACAGGTCCCGCGCTTGCAGGGCTCGCGGAACCGGCCGTCCGGTTCGTAAGCGCCCACGAATCGCGGCTCGCGGGTGCCGTTCTGAGCCCAAACGGAAGTGGCAAGCAGGAAGACGACAGCCCGTGCCAGAAAGCGCATACGGACCTTTCCGTCCTCGACCCGCAGATCGTTCGCAACGTCGCAGCGCGGGCCAGGCGCTGTTTCTACCGTTCTAGTGCCGTTCTAAGGACGTGCAACCACCAACCACCACGTGCTCGTTCGGAACCGTACGGGAGTTCCGGCCTCGGCTAGCTGGGAGGAACTCTCGACCCTTGGGGTAGGGCCTTGGGGGAGCACCCATATATGACGCTGACGTGCCGGTTTTGCAATGCCAATCTGGGAGCGAAGAAGGCGGCGTTCCCATTTCGGGAACGCCGCCTGGCGATGTGGGGGCCGGCGGATGCGGCTTAGGCGCTGGCCGGGTCCACCTTCTCCGGGTCGATGCCCAGCTCCTTGAAGGCCTTCCTGGCTTTGGCGGTGTCGAGCTTGCCATCGCTGGCCAGGCGGGAGAGGGCGGCGGCGGCGATGGATTCGGCGTTCACCTCGAAGTGCTTGCGCAAGTACTGGCGGTTGTCGCTGCGGCCGAAGCCGTCGGTGCCCAGGGTGACCAGGCGGTCGGCGAGCCAGGGCGCCAGCTGGTCGGGAACGATCTTCATATAGTCGCTGGCAGCGACAATGGGCCCGTTGGCGCCCTTGAGCGCTTCCAGGATGTATGGCCGCTTCGCAGTCGCCCCCGGGTGGAGCCGGTTCCAGCGCTCGCACGCCAGGGCGTCGCGCCGCAGCTCGTTGTAGCTGGTGGCGCTCCACACGTCGGCCTGGATCTTGTACTTCTCCGCCAGGATGGACTGGGCGCGCAGGGCCTCGTTGAGGATAGTGCCGCTGCCGAACAGGTGCACGACGGCCTTGCCGTTCGGCGCCGGCTTGAAGCGGTAGAGGCCGCGCAGGATGCCTTCGCGCGCCCCCTCCGGCATTTCCGGCATGGGGTAGTCCTCGTTGTACACGGTCACGTAGTAGAAGATGGGCTGGTGCTGCTCGTACATGCGGTGGATGCCGTCCTGGATGATGACCGCCACCTCATAGGCGAAAGCCGGGTCATAGGTGACGCAGGTGGGGACCACCGACGAGAGCACGATGCTGTGGCCGTCCTGATGCTGCAGGCCCTCGCCCATGAGGGTGGTGCGGCCGGCGGTGCCGCCGAACAGGAAGCCCTTGCCACGGGCGTCGGCGAAGGCCCAGATGAGGTCGCCCACCCGCTGGAAGCCGAACATGGAATAGAAGGTGAAGAAGGGGACCATCGGCACCTGGTAGTTGGAATAGGCGGTGCCGGCGGCGGTGAAAGAACCCATGGAGCCGGCCTCGGTGATGCCTTCCTCCAGCATCTGGCCGTCCTTGGCCTCGCGATAGTAGAGCAGCATGTCCTCGGCGTCCACCGGCTCATAAAGCTGGCCCTGGCTGGCGTAGATGCCGACCTGGCGGATGAGCGACTCCATGCCGAAGGTGCGGCCCTCGTCGGGGACGATGGGAACGATGAGTTTGCCCATGTCCGGGTGCTTGAGCAGGTGGCGCAGCATGCTGACGTAGGCCATGGTGGTGGAGACGGCGCGGCCCTTGGAGCCGCCCAGCCACTCCTCGAAGTACTCCATGGGCGGAGCGACGAACTTGAACTGGCCGCGCTGGCGGCCGATGACCGAGCCGCCCAGGGCGCGGCGGCGCTCCTTCATGTAGGCGATCTCGGGGCTGCCGTCGGCGGGCCGGTAGAACTCGCCATCGTGCGCCGCCTTCTCGGGAATGGGGATCTCGAAGCGCTTCACGAAAGCGGCGAGGGCGTCGTCGTTGAGCTTCTTCTCCTGGTGAGTGGCGTTGCGGGCCTCCGCCGAGCCCAGGCCGGATCCCTTGATGGTGTGCGCCAGGATGACGGTGGGGCCGTCCTTGTGCTCGACCGCCCGCTTGTAGGCGTTGTAGATCTTCTGCGGGTCGTGGCCGCCCAGGCGCAGGGAGATGAGCTCGGCGTCAGTCTTGTCGGCCACCAGCTCGAGCAGCTCGGGATACTTCCCGAAAAAGTTCTCGCGCATGTAGGCGCCGCCACGGACCTTGTAACTCTGCCACTCGCCGTCCACGGTCTCTTCCATGCGGCGGAGGAGCAAGCCGGTGGTGTCGCGCTTCAGCAACTCATCCCAATCGGCGCCCCAGATGACCTTGATGACGTTCCAGCCGGCGCCGCGGAAGGCCGATTCCAGCTCATTGATGATCTTGCCGTTGCCGCGCACCGGGCCGTCGAGGCGCTGCAGGTTGCAGTTCACCACCCAGATGAGGTTGTCGAGCTTCTCGCGGGAGGCGAGGGTGATGGAGCCCAGGGTCTCGGGCTCGTCGCTTTCGCCGTCGCCGATGAAGGCCCAGATCTTGCGCGGCGTCTCGGGGATGAGGCCGCGGTGCTCCATGTACCTCATGAAGCGGGCCTGGTAGATGGAGTTGATGGGTCCCAGCCCCATGGAGACCGTGGGGAAGCGCCAGAAGTGGGGCATCAGGCGGGGATGGGGATAGGAGGAGAGCCCGGGTTTGTCGCGCAGCTCGTGGCGGAAGTTCTCCAACTCCTCCAGGGTCAAGCGGCCTTCCAGGAAGGCGCGGGCGTAGATGCCGGGCGAGGCGTGCCCCTGGAAGTAGATGAAGTCGCCGGCCTCGTGGCCGTAGCCGGCGTGGAAGAAGTGGTTGAAGCCGACCTCAAGCAGGCTGGCAAGGGAAGAATAGGTGGAGATATGGCCGCCGATGCCGGGGTCCTTCTTGTTCTGGCGGTGGACCATGGCCAGGGCGTTCCAGCGGATCAGGCTCTTGATGCGGCGCTCCAGCACGCGGTCGCCGGGGTAGGGGACCTCGTCTTCCGCAGGGATGGTATTGACGTAAGGCGTGTTGAGCTGGACCGGGACATCCACCCCCGCCTGGCGGGCGCGGCGCGAGAGCGCCTCGATCAGGCGAGCTCCCTGGGTGGCGCCGGCCTCGGCGACCACCTGGTCAAAAGCTTCCACCCATTCCCAGATCTCTTCCAAGTCCGGCTCGACCGGAGCGGGAGGCTTCACACTCAGCTTGGTATTCATCCGTATCCCCACATGCCGGCGAGAGAGCCGGCGTCAGCACTGATTCAGAAGGCGCTACTTATTAGAGCGAGCCCACGGGCGGCACGATGCGG
>CAYTPH010000120.1:0-8232 GCA_964439635.1 uncultured Terriglobales bacterium | reverse complement strand
CCTACGCCACCATGGGTGAGCTCATCGCCTGGATCATCGGCTGGGACCTCATCCTGGAGTACGCCGTCAGCAACATGGCGGTGGGCGTCGGCTTCTCCGCCCATCTGGTCGAACTCGCGCGGACCGCCGGCTTCGACCTGCCGCTGGAATGGATCACCCCCGCCTACCTGCCCGGCGGCCTGTTCAGCGTGAGCGGCGAGGCCGTGTACCCGGCGGGCTGGCACTTTGGCTTCAACGCCCCGGCCTTCATCATCGTCTTGATCCTGACCGTCATCCTGGTGCGCGGCATCCGGGAGTCGGCCGAGACCAACAGCGTCATGGTGCTGGTGAAGATCGCCGCCATCCTCACCTTCGTCATCTTCGCCTCGCGCTACATCAACAGCTCCAACTACACGCCCTTCTTTCCCAACGGATGGCCGGGCGTGCTCACCGGCGGCGCCATCATCTTCTTCACCTACATCGGCTTCGACTCCGTCTCCACCGCCGCCGAGGAGACCAAGAACCCGCAGCGCAACGTCCCTATCGGCATCCTGGCCACGCTGGTGATCTGCACCACGCTGTACGTGGCCGTGGTGGTGGTGCTCACCGGCATCCGCCCCTGGCAGACGCTGGCGCAGGACCCGACCGCGCTCGCCGCCCCGGTGGTGAACACCCTGGGCAAGCTCAACCTGCGCTGGGTGCAGATCGTGGTGCTCATCGGCGCCATGGTGGGCATGATCTCCTCGCTGCTGGTCTTCCAGCTCGGCCAGGCGCGGGTGTGGTTCGCCATGTCGCGCGACGGCCTGCTGCCCAAGATGTTCAGCCGCGTCCACCCCCGCTTCCGCACCCCCGACGTCGCCACCTGGATCGCCGGCTTCCTGGTGGGCATTCCCGCCGGGCTCTTCGACATCGGCACCCTGGTGGACCTGTCCAACATCGGCACGCTGTTCGCCTTCACCCTGGTGGCGGCGGGCGTCCTGATGCTGCGCTACCGCGAGCCCGAGCGCCCGCGCGGCTTCCGTGCCCCCTTCGGGCCGCTGGCCCCCATCCTGACCATCCTGACCTGCTTGATGCTGATGGCCGGGCTGCCCATCATCAACTGGCTGCGCTTCTTCGCCTGGCTGGCCATCGGCCTGGTCATCTACTTCGCCTACAGCCGCCACCGCAGCGAGTTCGCCGCGCGCTAGTCATGGCGGAGCCCAGGGCAGAGCAGCCGAGCGACTTCATCCTCTCGCTGCCCAAGGCCGAGCTGCACCTGCACCTGGAAGGCGCCATCGCTCCCGAGACCGTGGTCGAGCTCAGCCGCCGCCACGGGCCCGAGCTCGACCTCGAGGCCGCCCGCTGCATCTACGACTACGCCGACTTCGCTTCCTTCCTGCTGGCTTTCAAGACAGTCACCGAGTACCTGCGCACCCCCGAAGACTACGAGCTCATCACCTACCGCCTGATGGAGCGCCTGCGCGCGGAGAACGTGCTGCACGCCGAGGCCTACGTCGCCGTGGGCGTCATCCTGTGGCGGGGCTACGAGTTCCCGCCCATCTTCGAGGCGCTGGAGCGCGGCCGCCAGCGCGGCGAGCGCGACTTCGGCGTCTCCCTGCTGTGGATCTTCGACGCCACCCGCCACTTCGGGCCGTCGGCCGCCAAGCGGGTCGCCGACTTCGCCATCCGCTTCCGCGAGCGCAACGTGGCCAGCATCGGCATCGGCGGCGACGAGGCCCGCGGTCCCGCCGAGCTCTTCCGCGACGTCTACGCCCACGCCGCCGCCAACGGTCTCCACCTCACCGCCCATGCCGGCGAGACCACCGGCCCGGAGTCCATCTGGGGCGCCCTCAACCTCAGGGCCGAGCGGCTGGGACACGCCCTCACTGCCTGGCAGGACCAGGAGCTGATGGCGGAACTCATCGAGCGCCAGGTCCCGCTGGAGATCTGCGTCACCAGCAACCTGCGCACCCGCTCCTGCCCGGCGCTGGAGGACCATCCGGTCCGCCGTTACTTCGACCTGGGCTGCATGGTGACCCTCAACTCCGACGACCCTGCCATGTTCCACACCACCCTGGCTGCCGAGTACGCCCTGGCGCAGCGCGCCTTCGGCTTCACCGACGAGCACCTGCGCGAGATCGCCCGCAATTCCTTCGAGGCCTCGTTCCTTCCGGCGGAAAAGAAGGTAAGATTCCTGGAGTTGGTGGATGCCGCCAGCCCTGCCTGAACCATGCTCAACGCGATGAGCCAACATATCGGCATTGTGGCCTGTAGCGCCGAGGGCGCCGCTCTTTGCTATCGCACCGTCTGCCTGGAAGGGGCCGAGTTGATGGGCCGCCATGCTCATCCCGAGATCAGCATGCACACCCACCCCCTGGCCGAGTACATGCCCTACTGCGAGGAAGGCAACTGGGAGGGCGTGGCCGGCCTCATGCTGGATTCCGCCCACAAGCTGGCCAGAGTGGGCGCCGACTTCCTCATCTGCCCGGACAACACCATCCACCAGGCGCTGCCCTGGGTGACGCCCAAGTCACCGCTGCCCTGGCTGCACATCGCCGAAGAAGTCGGGCGCGAAGCCAGGCGCCGCAATCTTCGCAAGCTCGGCCTGACCGGGACCAAGTACCTGGTGCAAAGCCAGGTCTACCCGCAGAAGCTGAAGGAACTCGGCATCGAGTATCTCCGCCCCGAGCCCGAGGAGCGCGAGGAGATCAACCGCATCATCTTCGACGAGCTGGTGGCCGCCCGCTTCCTGCCGGAATCCCTCGCGTATTTTCAGAAAGTCATCGGGCGCATGAAGGCCGAGGGCTGCGACGCCGTGGTGCTGGGCTGCACCGAGATCCCGCTGCTGGTGAACGACGGCGTCTCGCCGCTGCCGACGCTCGATTCCACGCGCCTGCTGGCGCGGGCAGCGCTGCAGCGCGCCGTCGCCAGCCGCAAGTTCACGAATCCGTAGTCACGGGGCCCCCAGCGAGCCCGATCTTGGCTCGCTGGGGCGCTAGTTCACAAGGAGCCGAACATGAGAGTCCGCGCACTGCTGTGCGTGTCGCTGCTGCTGTGCATTGCCGCCGCCGCCCAGACCGAACCGCCCAAGCCGCAGATCACGGTCATCAAGGCCGGCAAGCTGGTGGACCCCGACAAGGGGACCGCCGCCGCCAACCAGGTCATCGTCGTCGAGGACAAGAAGATCAAGGCCATCGGCGGGCCGGAGACGCAGATTCCCGCGGGCGCCCGGGTCATCGACCTCTCCAACCTGGTGGTGCTACCCGGCCTGATGGACGCGCACACCCACATGGCCCTGCGCGCCTCCAAGGAACTGAGCTACTACCACGAGAGCCTGTTCCGCACCAACGCCTGGCGCGCCATCGAGGCGGTCGCCAACTCCCGCGAGATGCTGGAAGCCGGCTTCACCACCATCCGCGATGTCGGCAACGCCGGACTCTATGTGGACACCGACCTGCGCGTGGCCATCGAGAAGGACGTGGTGCCCGGCCCCACCGTGATCGGCGCCGGCCGCATCGTGGCTCCCTACGGCGGCCAGTTCCAGCTCCAGCCCGAGCGCCGCGACTTCGCCGAGCCGGAATACTTCTTCGCCGACACCCGCGACCGGATGCTCATGGCCGTCCGCGAGAACGTCCACTACGGCGCCAAGGTCATCAAGATCGTGGTCGACGACCAGAAGTACCTCTTCAGCCCCGAGGACATCCGCTTCATGATCGACGAGGCCTCCCGCGCCGGGGTGAAGCTCATCGCCCACGCCTGGACCGAGCGCGGAGCGCACAACGCTGCCCAGGCCGGCGTCGCCTCCATCGAGCACGCCTACAACATCAGCGACGCCGACATCGCCCTGGCCAAGAAGAACAACGTCTACCTGGTGGTGACCCCGTTCCCCCTCGCCGCCGGCGAGTTCCTCGGCCGCAAGGAAGCCAAGAAGGAACACGACAAGTGGATCGACGTCCTCAAGCGATCCTGGAAGGGCGGGGCGCCCATGGCCTTCGGCTCCGACGCCATCCACAACCCGCCGGGTGAGACTCGTGGCACGGTCACGCTGCAGTTCGCGGACATGTACACGCAAGCCGGAATCCCCGCGGCTGCAGTGCTGAAGATGATGACCTCGAACAACGCCCGCCTCTTCGGCATCGAGAAAGAGCGCGGCTTCCTCCAGCCCGGCATGTTCGCCGACATCATCGCCACCCCCGAGAACCCGCTCGAGGACCTCGGCGCGCTCAAGAAGGTCAGCTTCGTGATGAAGGAAGGGAAGGTCTTCCGCCAGTAGCTAATCGCCGGCCGCCGCCCGGGCCAGCGCCGGCTTGGCCACGCTCGGTCCGCGCGCCGGCAGCGCGTCTTCCGTCAGCAGGCGTACGAACTCCTTCATGTACTCGGGAGTGGAGCGCTGCTTCAGCGTCACCGCGCTCCACTGCCGCCGCAGCGCGTGCTGCGCCAGGGGGATGGCCTTCACCGCGCCGCTGCGCGCGTAGGGCGCCACCGCCCAGCGCGCCAGCACCGCGATGCCTAGTCCCGCCTTCACCATCTCCAGGATGGCTTCGGTCAGCACCACGCGTTGCAGGTTCTTAGGCTGTACGCCCGCCGGCAGCAGGAACTTCTGCATGACCGTGCTGTCCTCGGCGCTGCTGTAGCAGATGAAGGTCTCCTGCTCGAAGTCCCGCGCCCGCAGAAAATGCTTGGAAGCCAGCGGATGCGTGCGCGCCACCACCGCCACCAGCTCGTCCTCGAACAGCGGCTGCACCTCCAAACGCCGGTCCGTCGGCGCCGGATCGCTGATGATGGCCAGGTCCAGCCGCCCGTCCAGCAGCGCCGCGACCGGGCGCCGCGTGGCGTTCACGTCGATCTGCACGTCCACCTGGGGGAAGCGCCGGTGGAACTGTTTGAGGAGCGGGGGCAGCCAGTGGTAACAGGTGTAGCACTCCGTGCTCAGCCGCAGCGTCCCGTGCTGCCCGCCGTTCAGACCGCGGATCTCCTCCTCCGCCCGCCGCAGGTCCTCCAGGACCCGCCGGCTGGAGGCCAGCAGGCACTCGCCCGCCGGCGTCAGCGCCATGCGCTTCTTCAGCCGCAGGAAGAGCGGCGTGCCCATGCGCTCCTCCAGGTCGCGCAGCTGGTGGCTGAGCGCCGACTGCGTCAGGTGCAGCCGCTTGCCCGCCCGCGTGACCGTCCCCTCTTCCGCCACCGCCTCCACCAGACGCAGGTGGCGCACTTCCAGGTTCAGCATGGCTCCCTCCCTGGGCATGAGTGTAGTTCATGCTGCGAATGAGAACAAACAATGCCGCGAATGGTGCCGCCTGCCGTCCAATGGGGCATGGCCGCCACCAAAGCCGACCTCGAACTGTTTTCTGACACCGCCGAACGCTCTCTCGACCCCTCCGACTGGCGCCGGCTTCGCGACCTCGGCCACCGCATGCTGGACGAGATGTTCGAGTACCTGGAAACGGTGCAAGAACGTCCGGTGTGGCAGCCGGTTCCCGCGGAGGTGAAGGCGCGCCTGCACGCTCCGCTGCCCTGGCAGCCGCAGGGCGCCGAAGCGGTCTACGAGGATTTCCGCCGCGACGTGCTGCCCTACCCGGTGGGCAACATCCATCCCCGCTTCTGGGGATGGGTCACCAGCAGCGGCACCGTCTTCGGCGCTCTGGCCGAGTTCCTCGGCGGCGCCATCAACAGCCCCACCTTCGGCGCCGAGCAGGCGGGTATCCACGTCGAGAACCAGGTGGTGGACTGGTTCAAGGAACTGGTCGGCTATCCCCGCGAGGCCAGCGGGCTGCTGGTCACCGGCGGGTCCACGGCCAACCTGGTCGGCCTGGCGGTCGCGCGCTATGCCGCCGCCGGTGCGGACATCAACCGCGGCGGCGTGGAAGCCGTGCCCGAGCGCCTGGCCTTCTACGCCTCCAACGAGGTCCACAACTCCGTGGGAAAGGCGCTGGTGCTGATGGGCCTGGGCCTGGATTCGCTGCGCCCCGTCCCCGTGGACGACGCCTACCGCATCGACCTGCGCGCCTTGCAGGAGATGATCGCCTCCGACCGTGCGCGCGGCCTGCGCCCGGCGTGCGTCATCGGCACCTCCGGAACGGTGAACACCGGGGCCGTGGACGACCTCCACGCCCTCGCCGATACCGCCGCCCGCGAGCGCCTCTGGTTCCATGTGGACGGCGCCATCGGCGTACCCGCGGTGATCTCCGAACGCCTCCGCCCGCTGCTGAAAGGTCTTGAGCGCGCCGACTCCATCGGCTTTGACCTGCACAAGTGGATGTACGTCCAGTACGGCTGCGCCTGCGTCCTGGTCCGCGACGAGCAGAAGCACCGCGGGACTTTCAAGCTCAGTGCCGACTACCTGAAGCCGGCGGCGCGCGGCCTGGCCTCCTCCAAGACCTGGTTCAGCGAGTATGGTCCCGAGCTCTCCCGCGAGTTCCGCGCCCTGAAGGTCTGGATGTCTCTGAAGGAGACCGGGCTCGAAGCCTTCGCCCGCCAGATCGAGCAGAATGTCGCCCAGGCACGGTATCTGGCCGGGCTGGTCGAGCAGAGCCCCGACCTGGAGCTGATGGCGCCGGTGGAGCTGAACATCGTCTGCTATCGCTTCGTCGCGCCGCGGCTCACGCCGGAAGCCCTCGACGTCCTCAACCAGGAGATCCTGTACGAATTGCAGGAGCAGGGCATCGCCGCGCCCTCGTCCACCTGGCTGCGGGGCCGCTTTGCCATCCGCGTGGCCAACGTCAACCACCGCAGCCGCCGCGCCGATTTTGACGTCCTGGCGCGCGAGACCGTCCGCCTCGGTCACAGGCTTCTGGCGGCAGGAGCAACGAAATGAAAGTGGAAGCTTCTCTCTTCGCCAAGTGCCTGGAAGAACAGCACGCCGCCACGTTGCGGGCCTTGCGCGCGTTCCAGCCCGCTGACCTGGATTATCGGCCGGCCGAGGGCATGCGCAGCGTCCGCGAGCTGGTGCACCACACCTACGCCGCGCAGAAGGAGCTGGCCAGCTCGGCCGCGCTGGGCGCGCCGCAGATCATCGACCCCGCCGAAGCCCGCCACCTCGGCGACCTCGCCCAGGCGGAGGAGTTCGCCCGCCAGGCCCACCTCGAGGTCCTCGAAGTGCTGGCCTCGCTCAGCCAGCAGCAGCTGGAGCGCAAGGTCAAGACGCCTCCCGGCTTCGGCGCCGACCAGCACTGCGCCTGGGAGATGTTCCGCCTGGCCGTCATGGAGCAGACCTTCCATGGCGCCCAGCTCTTCACCTACCTGCAACTGCTGGGGCGCGCCATCCCCCACGTCTACGAGGCCGCATGAACATCCGCGAACTGCAACCCGACGTCTACCTCGCCATCGGCGAGACCTACGAATCCAATTCGAAGGTCCTGCTGCGCGGCGACGAGGCCCTGGTCGTGGACACCACCGCCAGCAGCGCCGATGCCGAAGCCCTGCGCACCTTCGTGGAGAAGGACTTGGGCAAGCGCGTGCGCTTCGTCGTGGCCACTCACTACTTCAGCGACCACATTGCCGGCCTGAAGTATTTCCCCGCCGCCGAGATCATCGCCCACCGCGACTACCGCCACACCTTTGACTCCGAGGTCTTCCGCTCGGACGAGGAGCGCGCCTTCTTCGTCGAGCCGCACATCACCTTCGACGACCGCATGACCCTGCGCTGGGGCCGCTTCACCCTCGAACTGGAGCACACCCCCGGCCACACCATGAGCACCGTCGCCGTCGAGGTCCCGGAGGCCGACCTGCTGCTGGTGGGCGACACCACCGTCGGCAACATCGTCTACCTGCGCTACTCCTCGCCGCAGCTCTTCCTGCCGGCGCTGGAGCGGCTGAAGCGGCGGGCCCGCGGCGGCGTGCTGGCCAGCCACGGCGCCGAGACCTGCCCGCGCACCCTCGACCGCGCCCTGCACTACGTCCGCGAGCTGGGCGAGCAGGTGCGCCGCGCCGACTTCCGCCCCGAACGCATCCGCCAGGTCCCGCTGCAGTCGTGTTTAGCGGAGGGGGTGAAAGGCACCGCCTTCGAGGAGATCTTCCACCAGCGCAACCTGGAAGCGGTCATCGAGCGCAGTCTTTACGCGTGAGGTGGGAGCGTCGGCCTTCAGGCCGGCGAACAGCCCGCGCTTATGAATGGGCTTCAGCCCCGACGATGACTGCGTTACTATAGCCCGAGCCGCTTCAGGACACTCTCGAGTGGAACGGGTTTCTCGCCGGTGCGTCTGCGTTCGGCCTTGCGCTTTCGGACTTCGACCGCGTGCCGCTGGACGCCATACCGGCAACCCTGGCGCCGATCTTCCG
>CAYTPH010000119.1:7201-8278 GCA_964439635.1 uncultured Terriglobales bacterium | reverse complement strand
TCCATCTCCAGCTCGCTGAACTCGGCCAGCGAGTGGTCGTAGCTGTGCGAGTAACTGGAGTAGCCGCCCTGGAACGGGTAGGACTCCAGCCGCGGCTGGGGCATGGGGATGGAATTGCCGGAGAGGCGGCTGAACTCGTACTTCTCCTGGAACTCGGTGACCTTGTCGGACATGCGGGCCTTGGAGAAGTTGAGGACGTCGGCCAGGCGCTCCAGCTCCGCCAGGCGGCCCAGCATGCGGGTGCGGTTGATGACCAGCTCGCCGACCGCGTTCATCATGCGGTCCAGGCGCTCCAGGGCGATGCGCACCGACTTGGACTGCGGTACCGCGGCGGTCTCCTTGCGGGCGGCGGCGGGCTCGGCCTCTTCCTTGGCCTCCTCGGCTTCGACGGGCGCCAGGGCGGGCACGGCAGCCTGCATGGCCGCGGCCTCGGCCTTGACTTCGGCGATCTGCTGCTCGAGTTCCTGGGCCTGCGCGGCCAGCGAGGTGGCCTGGGCTTCCAGCTCCGCGACAATGGGCTCGTCGGCGACGGCTTCCGGACCGGCCGCGGGGATTGCGACTTCCTCTCCTTCTTCCGGGGCCAGGCGGGCGATCTTTGCCAGCAGTCCGCTGACAGCGGCGCGCATGGTGTCCTCGTCCGGCCACTGGCGATAAAGGAACTTCTTGAGGGTGTCCACCGACTCCAGGCAGATGTCCACGATCTGGGCGCTGGGCCGGAGCTCGCCGTCGCGCAGGCGACCGATCAAGTCCTCAGCGCGGTGCGCCACCCGGGCGATGCGCTGCAAGCCCACCTGTGCCGCCGACCCCTTTACCGTATGCATGGCCCGGAACAGGCGATGGATGTCGTCGGGATTGGGGTTTGCCTCGAGGGCCAGCAGGCAGTCGGTGATCACCTGCAGGTGCTCCTCGGCTTCGGGGACGAAGAACTCCATCACCTCGGCAGGGACGTCGCCGTCCTGCGGCAGCTCCTCCACCGCAGGAGCCGCATCCTGGACGGCAGGAGCCGCAGGCGCCTCTGCCGGAGCTTCCTGCGACTCGGCCGGAACCGCCTGGAAGGCGAACGGATACTTCTGCTTG
>CAYTPH010000119.1:0-7191 GCA_964439635.1 uncultured Terriglobales bacterium | reverse complement strand
GCGTATCTCGGCATCTTGCCGTTTCCCGATCGGAGCGACTTGTCGATGTAAGGGCTGTGGCCGTGGTCGGCCGTGATGAGCACGCGGCGCTGAGCCTTCAGCGCTACGCGCAGAGCGGGCTTGAAGGCGGTGATGTCCTCCACCGCTTCGGCGGCGTTGGCGCTGATCATCAGCAGGTCGGACTCCAGCACCGCCACCGCTTCCGAGATGAACTCCACCAGCGGCCCGGCGGCATCCGGACTGATGGTCGCGTTCATCGCGTACTGGAAGATGTGGGCCAGCTTGCCGGAGACCTCGGCGAACAGCGGGAAGCCGTACATGGCGGAAGCGCCGCCCAGGGTGTGGGCGGAAACGTACAGGCGGTCCAGGTCCTCGGCCGCCGGATAGGGGTCCTGCAGCAGGCCCGAGTACTCGCGCAGGAACTGCAGGTGCTCGGAAGCTTCCTGCAGGAAGACCTCGACGAATTCCTGGCCGGGGCCGCTCACATGGCCTCCTCTGCCGAACGGCTGCGCAGGTATCCGTTGCTGGGTTTTTGGTAAATCAGCGAGTCGCCGTGCACGTGGCTGTCGAAGTTCACCGGCAGCTTGGCCACCGACTCGGCATGCCCCAGGAACAGGTAGCCGCCGGGCTCCAGGTAATCGTGGAAGCGCTGGATGAGCGCCGAACGCCGCTCATCGCTGAAGTAGATGAGCACGTTCATGCAGAAGATCAGGTCGAAGCGCCCCATGTAGACGCCCTGCGCCAGGTTGAGCGGGGCGAAAGTCACCATGTTGCGGATGCGGGGCTTGACCATGAACTGATCGCCGACCTTCACGAAGTAGTTCTCGATCTGCCGCGGGTCCAGCGCCTGCAGCTCGCGCCGCGGGTAGACGCCGCGCTCGGCGTGCTGCAGCGCCTGCCGGCTGATGTCGGTGGCCAGGATGTGGATGTTCCAGCTGTCGGCGAACTCCAGGGTCTCGGCGACGGTGATGGCGATGGAGTAGGGCTCTTCCCCGGTGGCGCAGCCGGCGCTCCAGATGCGCAGGCTCCGCGGACTCTCCCAGAACTTCTTCATGTGCATCTCGGGAAGGATCTTCTTCTCGAGGGCGGAGAACACCGCCGGGTAGCGGAAGAACGAGGTCTCCTGGGTGAGCAGGCGCTCCAGCAGCGAATCGTATTCCACGTTGGAGGAGCGCATCAGGCGGAGCAGCTCGGCGCCGCGCGCCAGCCGCTTGTGCTCCATGTGCTCGCGGACGCGGGTGGAGAGGAAGCGCTCGCGCGAGGCGTCGAAGAGGATGCCGGAGCGCTGCTCGATGAGCGCGCGGATCTCCCCGAGCTCGTGCTCGCTCACCGTCCCGATGATGGTCTGCTTCTCCACCGTGCGGCCTCTCCGTCAGCTTCCGTTCTAACGGCGGCCCACGGCGGCGGGCATCTCGCGGACTTCCGCCTGGGGCGTGGAGGCGATGCGGAACTGCGACAGCGCCTCGTTGAGCTGCTCCGAGAGCTTCACCATCTGCTCGACGGTACGCGAGGTCTGGCGGGCGCCCTGCGAGGTCTGGCGGGTGATGTTGGAGATGATCTGCATGGCGTTGGCCACGCCCTCGGTGCCGCGCACCTGCTGCTTGGAGGCCAGCGAGATCTCCTGCACCAGCTCGGCCGACTGCCGCACCACGCTGGAGATGGCGTCCAGGGCCTTGCCGGCCTGGTCGGCCAGCCGCGCCCCGACCTCCACTTCCTTGGTGCCTTCCTCCATGACCACCACGGCTTCGTTGGTCTCCGCCTGGATGGCCTTGATGAGGGCGGCGATGTCCTTGGTGGCGTTGCGGGAGTGCTCGGCCAGCTTGCGGACCTCGTCGGCGACCACGGCGAAGCCGCGGCCGGCCTCGCCGGCGCGCGCCGCCTCGATCGCCGCGTTCAGCGCCAGCACGTTGGTCTGCTCGGTGATGTCGTTGATGACGTTGATGATCTCGGAGATCTCCAGGGAGCGGTCGCCCAGCGACTTGATCTTTTTCGCCGTGGCCTGCACCGATGCCCGGATGCGCTGCATGCCTTCCAGGGTGTCGCGCACCGCGCGGTTGCCCTGCTCGGCGGCGTCGAGCGCACGCCGCGCCGCTTCCGCGCTGGCTTCGGCGTTGTTCGACACCTGCTTCATGGAGACCGTCAGCTCTTCCACGGCCGAGGAGGTGTTGGTGATCTCCTGGTCCTGCTGGATGGCGCCGTTCATCATCTGCTCCGACGCCACCAGGATCTCGTTGGCGCTGGTGCTGACGTCCACACCCGCCTTGCGCACCCGCTCCAGCACCTTGGTGAAGTTGTCGAGCATGTAATTGACGGAGTCCACCACGTTGCCCAGGGCGTCGTTGGTGACCTTGCCACGCAGGGTGAGGTCGCCGCGGCCGATCTGGCTGACCACGGTCAGGAACTCGGTGACGCTGCGCTGCAGCTCCTGCTGCGCCTCCTGGTTGAAGGCGACCTTGGTCATCTTCTCGGCGGTACGGTTCAGGTTCTCGGCGATGAGCCCGAAGTCGTCCGTGGCCTCGATGTCGGCCTTGGCACGGTAATCGCCGGAGGCCATCTTCTCGGAGAAATCGGCCAGCTCCTTCACCGGCTTGACCACCTTGTTGCCCAGGATGAGCAACAGGGCGATGCTGGCGATCACCAGCACGGCGGCCGCTCCCAGCAGGCGCAGCCCGGCCTCGCTGGACGCGTTCAGCGCGTCCATCACCGGCAGCCCCTTGGCGTAGGCGCCGGCGCCGTAGCCCAGGGCCAGCACCGCGGCCAGCGCCACGAAGTTCACCACCACCAGCGTCCAGATCGTCGAACTCAACCGACCTTTCATAACCGCCTCCAAACCGCCATCAGCTGTCAGCCATCAGCCCTCGGGCCTGGCCTCAAATCACGGGTACGGGAAAAGCTTCTGTCACTCTTTTCAGATCCAGGGCGAGCGCCAGGCGCTCGTCGTGGCGCAACATGCCGCAGCAGTGCGGCACGTCCCTGGGCGCCTCGTCCACCAGCAGCGGCTCCGCCGTCGAGTAGGTGCCGATCACCTCGTCGGCGGCGATGCCCAGGCGCAGCTCGTCGCGTTCCCCCTGCGCCGCCAGGACACCGACCACCACGTGGCGCGGCGGCAGGTCCGCCCGCCGCCCCTCGGTGAAGGCGATGTCGATGACCGGCACGATGGAGCCGCGCAGGTTGAACACGCCCATCAGGAACGGCGGCGCGAGCGGCACGCGGGTCACCGGCGGCCACTCCACCACTTCCTCCACGTCCAGCACCGGCAGCGAAAAACGCTCGCGCCCGGCGCGGAAGATGCAGTACTGCGTCTCCGGCAGGCGCTCTTCGATCGCCGCGGCGCCCTCGGCTTCGGGCGCGACCGGCTCGAGATGTCGTTCTTCGCTCACAGAAACCTTTGCACCGCTCCCAGCAGCTGCGCCGGGGTAAAAGGCTTGACGACGTACCCGTCGGCGCCCTGCTGCTGGCCCCAGAACTTGTCGCTCTCGCCGCTCTTGGAGGTGACCAGCACCACCGGGATGCGGCTGTACTCGGCGTGGCTCTTCAGTTCGCGGCAGGCCTGGAAGCCGTTGCGGTGGGGCATGACCACGTCCAGCAGGATCAGCGCCGGGCGCTCCACCTCGATGGTCTGCTCCAGCTTCATAGGGTCGCTGATAGCCACGGACCAGTAGCCCGCCTGCTCCAGCACCGACTGCATCAGCCGGCTCTCCGCCTGCGAATCGTCAACGATCAGGATCTTCTTCAGCACAACCGTCCCTTCTCGCGGAAATCCACGCAAGAACCGTGCAATTGCACAGCCACGATGAGAGCCGGTATCTCTCTTCGTATCACTTTTGCAAGAGATTTGGAATCAGGAACTTGCCTGTTTCTCAGGCGAGTCTCAGCGGCCCGGGACATAGGCATGAGACGCAGATTTCGTCTCACTGTGAGATTCCTTCTCAGCGAAAGTCATCTCGCTCTCCAGCGAGGAGAAGCGCTGCATGATCTCGTGCATGCGCATGGCCATGGTGTGGATGGTGTCCACCTGGTCGCGGACCTGGGCGGACAGCGCCCCAGGCTCCAGCAGCAGCAATTCCGCGTTGCCCAGCACCGAGGTGAGCGCGTTGTTGAAGCTGTGGCGCATCTCGATCATGTAGCGGCCCAGCGTGGCGTGGCGCTGGGCGGCGGTGGAGGCTTGTTCGGAACGGCGGGCGCGGACGGTCGCGTCCACGCGGCGCAGAAGTTCGGAGCAAAGAACGATGAGCGTGTCCGCCCAGCCGTCGTGCTGGCGCACGACCGCGATGCGCGGGTGCTCGGCGCGGGCCGCCTGTTGTTCCTTGACGTCCGCGGCCACAAATACGACCGGAGCAGCCCCCGACTCCAAGGCCCGGAGGATGGCACTGCGCCGGCTGGGCTGCACCGGCCCAACCACCGCCAAATCGAAGGCCGCGGGGCCGGCGCCGCTCCACGATTCGCTCCCCATCAGGGTGAACGCGGGCACGCTGCGCTCGACCTGCCAGCGCCCCACCAGGGAGCGAGCGAAGTCGGCGTCGTCCGCAAGGATCAGCACAGTCGCTTGGTTCACTCGATCTCTCCTCTTACTGGCCGAGCTTCTCGGCTTCCTGAATGAGCGCCAGCAGGCGCTTGGCGGTGGCGGCCAGGTTCACGGCCGCATCGATATTCTTGGCGTCCTTGGCTTCGGCCACGCGTTCCTGCATCTGAGCGGCCTCGGCGTGGGCGGCGGCCAAAGCTTCGGCGAACCCGGCCCGGTCGCCCTGCTTCGACCTCTCGAGCGCGTCCAGCAGCAGGGCACGGGCGGCAGTGCCGCGTTGCAGCGCGTCGGCCGCATCGTTGCCGCCCTGCACGTAGGCGGCGACCTCCCAGGACGACAGGATCAACTTGGCGGCGCCGAAATGGACGCTCGCGACCGAGGTCGGAGTCTTGGGCTCGTGCCCGATCAGCTGTTCGGAGATCTGCTCCAACACCGCTTGCACATCGCTGCCGGCCGCGGCCGGCTCCTCGGCCGGTGTCGGTACTAGGATCGAGGACGCGACGGCGGGTACGGTTTCCGGCTCTGGCACGGGCTCGACCGGGACGGCGTTCTCTACGACCGCTGGGGCGTCCTTCTCCGCGGCCTCCGCGATCTCATCTGGTCTTTCTTCTACGGCGGGCGGTTCTTCCACCACGGGAACCGGCGCGGTCGCAGCATCTTCCAGCATCTCCAGCAACGCGACCATCGACTGAAAAGGCTTACCGGCGTCGTAGGGCGCGCGGAAGGGCGACTTCCAGTCGGCGACGATGGCGCGGATACTGGCCAGCGGCTCCTCGGCCGACAGGCCCACACGCGAGCAATCCAGCGCCGTCGTGCCGCGCTTCTCCACCTCGCGCAGGGCCTCACGGAGCGCTTGCAGATGGGATTGGAGCAGACGGAAGAACGTCTGGCGCGCAGCGAAGTTAAAACGGGTGAAAGCCAGCAGCGCCGCCGAGCCGTAGAACATCGCGCCCGCTGAAGTCTTCAGTGCGCGCACCCGGCCGAGCACACCGGAGTTCAACAGGGCCGGCAACGACCGGCAGCCGCGCAGCTCCTCCAGCGCCTGGTCCAATGGTGCGAGCCACGCCGGCTGGTTCACCGAGCACTCGCCCAGCACCGGCTCCAGCACTTCGGCCAGGTCGTCCAGCTCCAGCGCGCGGGTGAGCATGCGGTGCGGCGCGCGCTCGGAGAAATACTGCACCAGCAGGAAATCGATCTTGTCGCGGTCGGACTCGGCCTTCTCTTCTTTTTCCAGGTGGCGGGTCAGCAGCGCCCGCAGGTTCTCTTCGGTCGCAAGGTGCGCCGTCTGCAGCGCCTGGCGAAGATGTTGCGCCTGGAAGCGGGCATCGGCCTGGTCGAACCAGCGGGCGATGCGCTCCAGCGCCTCGGGCTGGTTGCGGTCAACGAGGTTTTCCAACTCGCCGCAGGGAACTAGCCCTAGCTCGGAGCTGCGGGCAATGGCGGCGTAGACGGGATAGATGCGGCGCGCGGCGCGCCATTGGGCGGCGATCTCAGTGAGGGGGAGAGTCGCGGTTGCGCTCATTTTCGGATGACCCAGTTGGCGGGCTCGCCCTCGAAGCGGGCGGCCACCGCCGTACGTCCTTCGTGGTACTGCACGGCCACCACCGAGGCTTCGGCCCGGAGGTAGCCTTGCGAGTTCTCCAGCCGCAACCGGTCGCCGAACTCCAGTGGCAGGTTGGAGGCGAACAGCACCTCGCGCGGCGTGCCGAACTCGATCGTGGTCTCTTCGCTCATCTGCTCGCCCGCGGCGCTCACCCTGACCGGAATGCGCACGGCGGTGGCGCTGGGAAAGAACTGCGCCAGCTTCGCCACGAACGAGCCCCCCGCAGCCCACGACGCAACTATGGCCTTCTGCGACACCGGATCTCCTCTCCCTTTCGGGAAGTGGCCTTTGCGTCTCCACCCCCATCCCGCTGAGCGGGACGCTGCGATGGTGTGAAGATGGCGTAGCTGACAAGTGCACGGCTTAGACCAAAGGTCGCGGGCGCTGAGGAAAGCGCAAATGCTTTGTTTTCAGTAGGTGTCGGGACCGCGAGACGGCGTTCGCAGCTTGGTGCGTCTCAGGATGAAACACCGTCTCAGCCGCGGTGTCCGGCTATGAGGCCCCGGAAGCTGCTCCCTCCGCTTGCTCGGTGTCGCCATTCTTGGCGCCGATCCCGTAGCGTTTGAGCTTGCGGTAGAGGGTGGCACGGCTGATCCCCAGCATCTTGCCGGCGAGCACCTTGTCGCCGTTCACCTGCTCGAAGACGCGCTGGATGGTCATGCGCTCGATGTCCTCCAGGTCGGTGGAGCTGCCGGCGGGACCCCCCGCCGAGGAGAGCGGCGGTTCCGCCGCGGAGTGCAGTTCGCGCAGCCCTGGGGGCAGATCGCTGACGTCGATCACCTGGTTGTTGCCCAGCGCCACCGCCCGCTCGATGCAGTTCTGCAACTCGCGCACGTTGCCCGGCCAGTCGTACTGCATCAGGCAGGCCATGGCGGCGGGAGACACCAAGATCTCCGGGTTGTTCGAATAATCCTCCAGGAAGCAGCGCACCAGGCTGGGGATGTCGGTCTTGCGCTCGCGCAGCGCCGGCAGATGGATGGTCACCACGTTCAGGCGGAAGTAGAGGTCCTTGCGGAAAGTGCCGGCGCGGTAGGCGGCCTCCAGGTCGCGGTTGGTGGCGGCGATG
>CAYTPH010000118.1:0-8411 GCA_964439635.1 uncultured Terriglobales bacterium | reverse complement strand
GATGGCCTTGCGCACCTTCATCAGCGCCTCTTCCAGCACCGCGTTGCCGGAGGTACGGGCGGTGATAGCCAGGCCCTCCAGGATGGGCACGCCTGAGGTGATCAGGGTGCCCAGGGTACGGGTGAAGCGCGCCACCGCGATCTTGCGCAGCAGCATGCCCAGGATGGGCAGGTTCAGCATCATCTTATCGAAGTAGAAGCGGCCGCGCGGGTGCTTGCGGATCTGCTTGATGCCGAAATACAGGCCCACCAGGCCGAAGATGAAGAACCACCAGAACTTGCCCACAAAGGCGCTGAGCCCCATCACGAAGCGTGTGGGGAGCGGCAGCTCCACGCCCAGGCCCAGGAACAGGTTGGCGAAGATGGGCACCACCCACTTCAGCAGCGCGCCTACCACCAGCACGGCGATGGAGATGACCGAGACCGGGTAGATCATGGCCGACTTCACTGCCGCCCTCAGCTTCACCGCCTTTTCCACGTAGCTGGCGAGGCGCTGCAGGATGGTGTCGAGGATACCGCCGGTCTCGCCCGCCTCGATCATGTTGGTGGTCAGGTCGTCGAAGATCTTGGGGTACTGGCGCATGGCATTGGCCAGGGTGGAGCCGCCCTCCACCGTGGTCCGCACGCCGGTCAGGCACTTCTGGAAGGCGGGGTTCTCCTGGTTGGCCGCTAGGATCTCCAGGCACTGCACCAGCGGCAGGCCGGCGTCGATCATCACCGAGAACTGGCGGAAGAAGATGGCGATGTCCTTGGTGGCCACCTTCCCCGAGCCGAAGGTGGGCATCACGAACTCCTTGCCCTTCTCCTTGATGGTCGTGGTGGTGATGCGCTCCCGGCGGAGCGTGGCGGCGAGCACCTGCTTGTTCTCCGCCACCCGCTCGCCCGAGACCTTCTGTCCGGCGGCGTCCTTGCCGCTGAAGGTGAAGACTGGCATACGACCTCCTGTGCCCCGTCTGCGTCCAGCATGCCGCGAATCGCCTGCCCGGCCAATAACTGGGCAGGTTCGCGGGTCAGTCCCTCAACCCCGTTGAAAGCCTGAGGCTCAGCGTTTGGCGGTGGCGGCGACCCCCTTGTTGAGGCCGGCCCCGCGGTTGATCATCTCCTGCAACTCGTCCGCCATGGACGAGCGCTGCAACGCCGTTTCCAGCGTGATCTGCTTCTGGAAGTACAGTGTGGCCAGCGACTGGTTGAACGTCTGCATCCCGAACTTGTCCTGCCCGGACTGCATGGCGGAGTAGATCTGGTGGATCTTGTCCTCGCGGACCAGGTTGCGGACCGCGGGGTTGGGTACCAGGATCTCCATGGCCATGGCCCGGCCCTGTCCGCCGACCTTGGGCAGCAGCGCCTGGCACAGGATGCCCTCCAGCACCAGCGAGAGCTGGGCGCGGATCTGCGACTGCTGGTGCGAGGGGAACACGTCGATCACGCGGTTGATGGTGCTGGCTGCCGAGTTGGTGTGCAAGGTGCCGAAGGTGAGGTGGCCGGTCTCGGCGATGCGCAGCGCCGCCTCGATGGTCTCCAGGTCGCGCATCTCGCCGATCAGCACCACGTCCGGGTCCTCGCGCAGCGCGGCCCGCAGCGCGTCGGTGAACGACTTGGTGTCGGAGTGCACCTCGCGCTGGTTCACCAGGCAGCTCTTGTGCTGGTGCACGAACTCGATGGGGTCCTCGATGGTGATGATGTGGTCGTGCCGCTCGCTGTTGATCTTGTCCAGCATGGCGGCCAGCGTGGTGGACTTGCCGGAACCCGTCGGCCCGGTCACCAGCACCAGCCCGCGCGGCTTCTCGCACAGCTTGGCCACCACCGGCGGCAGCCCCAGTTGCTGGAACGACTTGATCTCGAAGGGGATGACGCGGAAGACCGCGCCCACCGCGCCGCGCTGGTTGAAGCAGTTGCCGCGAAAGCGGGCCAGCCCTTTCAGGCCGAAGGAGAAGTCCAGCTCCAGGTTCTCCTCGAAGCGGTGCTTCTGCGCGTCGGTGAGCACGGAGTAGGCCAGCTGCTTGGTCTCCGGCGCGGTCAGCGGCGGCATGTCCAGCGGGTTCAGGTGGCCGTGAACGCGGATCTGCGGCGGCGAATTGGTCGTGATGTGGAGGTCGCTGCCTCCCATCTCCAGCATCTTCTTCAGCAGGTCGGATAGCGTGACGGCCATGGCTTCAGTTCCCTTTCACCGTTAGTGCACGGTCTCGCGGGCCACCTCTTCCAGCGTGGTCTCCCCGTTCATGACCTTGATCAAGCCGCTGCGGCGCAGCGTGATCATGCCGCGCTCGATGGCTTTTTTCTTCAACTCCACCGCCGAAGCGCCCACCAGGATGAGCTCGCGGATCTCGTCGTCGATCTCCATCACCTCGTACAATCCGCAGCGCCCCTTGTAACCGGTGTTGTTGCAGGTGGCGCAGCCCTTGCCCTTCTTGGGCTTCACCGTGCGCGACTCCTCCGGCGAGTATCCGGCCTCGATGAGGGTCTGCGGCGGCAGCTCCAGGGCCTCGCCGCAGTCCTTGCAGACGCGCCGCACCAGCCGCTGGGCCACGATCATGTGCACCGAGGTGGCCACCAGGAAGGGCTCGATGCCCATGTTCATCAGGCGGCTGATGGTCTCCGGCGCGCCGTTGGTGTGCAGCGTGGACAGCACCAGGTGGCCGGTGAGGGCGGCCTTGATGGCGATCTCGGCCGTCTCGAAGTCGCGGATCTCGCCCACCAGGATGATGTTGGGGTCCTGCCGCAGGAAGGAGCGCAGCGCCGCCGCGAAGTTCAGCCCGATCTGCTCCTTCATCTGCACCTGGTTGACGCCCGCCAATTGGAACTCCACCGGGTCCTCGGCGGTCATGATGTTGGTGTCCGGCGTGTTCAGCCGCGAGATCGACGAGTACAGCGTGTTGGTCTTGCCCGAGCCCGTGGGCCCGGTCACCAGCACCATGCCGTAGGGCTTCAGGATGGCCTTCTCGAACTTGACCAGCGATTCCTGTTCGAAGCCCAGCTTGGTCATGTCCAGGCGCAGGTTCTCCTTGTCCAGCAGCCGCAGCACGATCTTCTCGCCCCACAGCGTGGGCAGACAGCTGACGCGGTAGTCCAGCTGTTTCTTCTTCCCGCCCAGTTGCATCTTCAGCATGATGCGGCCGTCCTGCGGCAGGCGCTTCTCGCTGATGTCCAGCTTGGACATGATCTTGATGCGGCTCGTGATGGCGTCCTTCAGCTTGATGGGCGGCGTCATGATGGTCTGCAGCATGCCGTCGATGCGGAAGCGGACGCGGTATTCCTTCTCGTAGGGCTCGATGTGGATGTCGCTGGCCCCGCGCTTCACCGCGTCGGTCAGGATCAGGTTCACCAGCTTGACGATGGGGGCCTCGTCGGCCGCTTTCTCCAGCTCCGACAGCCCGACCTCTTCCTCCTCCGCCTGCAGCTCGACGTCGGCGTCGAACTCCGAGACCGAGGCCATCACCTTCTCCAGGTCCTCTTCCTGGCTGGCGCCGTAGGCCTTCTCGATGCCCTCCATGATGGCGCTCTCCGACGCCACCACCGGCTCGATGTTGAACCCGGTCATGAACTTGATGTCGTCCATGGCGAACACGTTGGTGGGATCCACCATGGCGATGGTGAGCGACGCCCCTACCCGGCTCAGCGGCAGGATCTGGTAGCGCTTGGCCGTCTCGTGCGGGATCAGCTTCACCACCGAGGGGTCGATCTCGAAGTAGGAGAGATTGATGGCGGGCACGCCGTACTGGCGGGAGAGGAAGTTGGTCACGTCCTCATCGGACAGGTAACCAAGTTTCACCAGCACGGAGCCGAGGCGCGCGTTGGTCTCCTTCTGCGCCTTCAGTGCTTGCTCTAATTGCTCGGGAGTGATGACTTTCTCTTTAACGAGAAGGTCGCCCAGCCGCTGAGACATACCCCGGTTTCCTTATCCGTCGACGTCGGTTTTGGACTGCGCCCCAAAACAGCCGAGGCCCGAAAACATTTGGGGGAAAAGCCGCTTAGCAAGTGGCCGCATCGTATGTTGGGTGACAGAAATTGTCAATTGTGAATTGTTGCTGATTTAGTCACGGCAGGGCCATGGCCTTCCGCGTTCCGCCCCTTCGGTAGACTGGAAAACGTGAGCCGTCGCTCCACGCCGCCGGAAGCCCTTCGCGCTTACTACCGTGCCCTGCTCCGTGCCTGGGGACCGCAGGACTGGTGGCCGGCCCACAGCCGCTTCGAAGTCATCGTCGGCGCCTTCCTCACCCAGAACACGGCCTGGACCAACGTCGAAAAGGCGCTGCGCGAGCTGCGCAAGGCCGGCGTGCTCGGCCTCGAAGGCATTCGCCGGACTCCGCTGCCGGAACTGGAAAGGATGGTGCGCTCCGCCGGCTACTTTCGCCAGAAGGCGCAGCGGCTCAAGAACTTTGTCCGCTTCCTCGACGAACGCTACGGCGGCTCCCTCACCCGCATGTTCGCCCATCCCACCCCCGAGCTTCGCGGGGAACTGCTCGCGCTCGACGGCGTGGGTCCGGAGACCGCCGACTCCATCCTGCTCTACGCCGGCGGCCATCCCGTCTTCGTGGTGGACGCCTACACGCGCCGCATCCTCGAGCGCCACGGCCTCGTTTCCCCGAAAGCCGGCTACGAGGAGATCCGCGCCCGGTTCGAGCACGCCATCGATGAGCAGGCAGCGAGCAGGCTGCAGGTGGCAGGCAAAGCGGAGTCGCCGCTGTCCGGGCGACGCCGTCACAAGTTCGAGCTGAGTACCAGGGGCCCCCGCGCGCGAGTCTTCGACGAGTACCACGCCCTCATCGTTCAGACCGCCAAGCACCACTGCCTGAAGTCCGCAGCCAAGTGCTCGGGATGTCCGCTGGAGCCTTTCCTGCCAGTCTCGATGAAAGGTGCCGCATTGTAGCGCCGGCGCCTCGCCCACGCCCATAAGAAAAGGCCGGCTCACACGAGCCGGCCCATTCTAAACGCCCCAGCTTACGGCAGACCGACGCCCACGGCGTGCTGGCCGTAGCGGCCCAGCGGATCGCCCACCACGGGATTGGCGCGATAGTCGGTCCACAGAGACCAGGTCTTGCCATCGGGGCCGACGTCCAGGCCGTTGTAATCGCCGATGAAGCGGCTGTTGCGGCCGAACCAGCGCGAGTTGTCGGCGTGGGAGATGGCCGAGTCCACGCGCGTCTTCACCACCGCCGGCGGACCTCCGCCGTAGGTGACGCGTGCCACCGTGAAACCGTACTTGCACTCGCTCTGTCCCGCCGAGTACGAGCGGTCCATGTAGCCCACGTCCACCCGCCCGCTGGGGGCCACGTCCACCCAGGGATAGAACTGGTCGTTGGCCGCGCTGTCGATGTTGTCCACCGTCCAGGTGGCGCCGCCATCCGTCGACCGCGCCAGGAAGACGTCGGTGTTGGTCGCGGCGGCGTTGCCGTTGCGGTTGTCCGCCCACACCACGTAGACGATGTTCGGGTCGTTGGGATCGACGGCGGTGTTGCCCTTCACGCTGTAGCGCAGGGCGCACCCCGTCAGGGTGTCGCGCCCGTCCACGTTGCTGGGGAAGTTGATGTCGTACAGCGTGTCGATGCGCACCGGGCTGGACCAGGTCCGGCCGCCATCGTTCGACCGCACGATCATCGCCTGGTTCTCCGCCGGCGTATTGAAGTTCTCGAAGCTTACGTACACGCGGCCATCGGAGCCCACCGCCGGATACGAGTCCTGGTTCAGATCGCACTGGTTGGGCGCGCCCGAGTAGGTGTTGGTGCACGCCGGGTGGAAGCCGCTGATGGGCTGTCCGGTGCTCCAGTTCCTGCCGTTGTCCGACCAGGAGACCATGATCGGCCACTGGGTGAAGAAGCCACGGGCGTTCTGGAAGGTGCCGAAGCGCGTCCAGGTGACGTAGGCGCGACTGGCGTAGGGGCTGGCCGGGTTGGCATCGGCGGCGATGTACTCCTTGTCGTTGAAGACCTCGTTGCCGGCCCACTTGCCCGCGGTGATCGCCGCCTGACCCTTGGCGACCGTGTTGGGATTCGACCACGTCATGCCGCCGTCGTCGGAGTAAGCCACCACCACGCTGGGCGCGGTGAAGTTCCCGCCCGGGCCCTCGTGGTCCGCGATGTTGGCGTAGTACAGGCGGCCACTGGCGGCGAAGGCCAGCGCCGGGTCGCCGGTGAACTGGTAGGGCGTCTGCGGCGGGATGCTCTCCTGCCAGGTGGCGCCGCCGTCGAAGCTGGCCGAGGCCGCGCTCACCACGTAAGACGAAGAGGTCGCGCCCTTGAAGCGCAGGATGTAGCTGTGATACCCGCCCACGATGTGGCTGGGGTTGAACGGGTTCACCACTACCGTGGTCTCGTTGTGCGGCACTTCGCCGTCGCAGTCCAGCAGCGAGTTCCCCGTGTAGATCGCCGGCTGGGTGGCCAGCGAGATGGAGCAGTGGAAGTTCTGGAAGGCGCCCACGCCCCCCTCCACATCGCTGCCCAGGCGGTAGAAATCGGCCAGGCCGGGCTGCCGGACACCGGCCTTCATCAGCATGCGTTTGGGCGGATCGGCGAACGCGCTGAGGCTAAGAGAAGAGACGATCGACAGGATCGTGAACCATCGCAACACCATTGTTCCCCCCAGGACTGCACCGTTTGGGTGTGCAGAGAGGCGCGGATTCTACTTCGCTGGTTTGCGCAGGGTCAATGCGGCCTGTCCCAATGTAATCGCGGCCGCGACGTCCGTAACCAGGAGGAGGTTACGAACGGAAAAGGGCGGCCTCCGCTGCTGCCCGCCCCCGGCTGGACCGCCTGGCTGACGGGCTATAATTCGCCGCAGATGTCTCCCCGGGACCCAAGCCGCGACTTTCGCCCGCGCTGGCGCCTGCTGGCCCTGCTGGCCCTCGGCATCTTCCTGCTCTTCCTGCTGGTCTTCTCTCAGGCCGCCTTCAACCTGACCCCTATCCTGCGGCCCAACTCGTCGGAGCAGACCCTCATCCTGGTCTCGCTCTCCGCCCTGATCTTCCTGCTGCTGGTGGCGCTCAGCTTCGTGCTGCTGCGCAACCTGCTGAAGCTCTCCGCCGAGCGCCGCCTGGGCAAGCTGGGCTCCCAGTTCCAGACCCGCATGGTGGTCGGCGCCCTGCTGCTGACCTTCATTCCCGTCCTCTTCCTCTTTCTCTTCGCCTACGGGCTGATGAACCGTTCCATCGACAAGTGGTTCTCCCGCCCCGTCGAACAGTTGCGGGAGAACTCCGGCGAGATCGCCCGCCTGCTCTCCAACTATGCGGCCGACAATGCCGGCGCCGAGGCCCAGTCCATCGCCCACACCCCGGAGGTCCAGAAAGCCTTCGAGACCGCGAACTTCGCGCCGGTGATGGCCGAGTTCCGCCGGCGCGAGCGGGTGCTGCAGGGCGGCTTCGCTGTCGCTATCTCCGAAGGGGACGCTGTCGCCAGCCTGCGCGCCCCGCTTCCCTGGGGAAGCCTGCGCTCCAGCCTGCAGCCCTCCGCGGAACACCCCGCCATCGACCTGGAGGGCCGGCACTACATCCTGGGCGAAGCCCCGGTGGGCACGTCGGGGCGGATCGTGGTGGCCATGCCCCTGCCCGACCAGTTCGTCGCCACCCTCCATCAGATGGAGGAGAGCCAGCGCTACTACTTCGAGCTCAGCCGCCAGCGCAAGCAGGTGCGCAACACCTACATGGGCCTGCTGCTGCTGCTGACCGTGCTGGTGCTGTTCGCGGCCACCTGGTTCGCTCTCTTCCTGGCCAAGCTGGTCACGCGCCCGGTGGCGGCGCTGGCCGAGGCCACCCAGGAGATCTCCCGCGGCCGCCTCGACTACCGCATCGACGTCCCCGCCGCCGACGAGCTCGGCGACCTGGTGCGCTCCTTCAACCGCATGGCGGAGGAGCTGGAGACCAGCCGCCGCCAGATCGAGGCCTCCAGCCACCAGCTGGCCGAAGTCAACGTCGCCCTGGAGCAGCGGCGCCTGCACATCGAGACCATCCTGGAGAGCATCCCCACCGGGGTGCTGTCGCTGGATGCGCAGCGGCGGCTCACCCACACCAACGAGCCCTTCGTCCGCCTCTTCACTCCCGCCGGCGGCGGCCGCAGCTTCGCTCTCGGCTCCAGCCTCCGCGACATCTTCCAGGAGGAGGTCGCCGGCGACCTGGAGCACCTGCTGCGCAAGTCGGACCGCATGGGCTCCGCCTCCAGCCAGATGGAGATCCCCCTGCAGCGCACCCGTTTGCACGTGGCCGTCACCGTCGCCTCCCTGCACCACGGCGGCCAGCGCCAGGGCTACGTGATGGTCTTTGAAGACCTGTCCGACCTGCTCAAGGCGCAGAAGCAGGCGGCCTGGCGCGAGGTGGCGCGGCGCGTCGCCCACGAGATCAAGAACCCGCTCACTCCCATCGCGCTCTCCGCCGAGCGCATCCGCCGCCACCTGGAGCGCGGCTCCACCCCGGACGAGCCTTCCACC
>CAYTPH010000117.1:0-8583 GCA_964439635.1 uncultured Terriglobales bacterium | reverse complement strand
ACGCCGGGAGCGATGCGCTCCACCGCCAGGAAGCCGTCGTTGGCGATCGGCCCCTTGTCGTCGATGGGCTGGCCCAGCGCGTTCACCACCCGGCCGATCATGCCCGCGCCCACCGGCACGCTCATGATGCGCCCGGTGCGCTTCACCTGGTCGCCTTCCTTGATCTCGGTGTACTCGCCCAGGAGGACGCAGCCCACCTGGTCTTCCTCCAGGTTCATGGCGATGCCGGCCACGCCGTGGGGAAACTCGAGCAGCTCGCCGGCCATGACCTTGTCCAGGCCATGCAGGCGGGCGATGCCGTCGCCCAGGCTGATGACCGTGCCCACCTCGTCGACCGAGATCTTGGATTCGTAGTTCTCGATCTGCTCGCGGATGATCTTTGTGATTTCGTCTGCTCTGATGCCTGCCATAGTCCCCTTCTAACCACCGCGGCTAGAGCCGCTCTCATCGAACTCGCAAACGGCACGGCTGAAGCCGTGCCCCGACACGGGCTGCTAGCCCGTGCTCAGCTCTTCCTTCAATCTCTGCAACTGGCCGCGCACCGAGCCGTCGTAGATGGTGCTGCCAACCTTGACCACGGCGCCGCCCAACACCTTCTCGTCGCGGCGGTAGGTGGCCATCACGCGCTTGCCGGTGAGCTTGGCGATCTGCGCCTCCAGGGCGCGCTTCTCGTCGTCGCCCAACTCGCGGGCGCTGGTGACCTCGGCCTCAGCCAGGCCCATGCGCTGGTTCAGCTCCGCCTGGAACTGGCGCACGATCTCCGGCAGCGCCGCGATTCGCCGCTGGTCCACGATGACCGCCAGAAAATTGCGCACCATGCGGTCGGCGCCCATGTGCGCCACGATCTTGTCCAGCACGGCCCGCTTCTGCCCGGCGGGGACGCTGGGATTGTCGAGGATGTTGCGCAGCTGCGGCACCTCCTCGATCAGCGCTGCCATGGCCCGCAGGTCCTCGACGGTCTTGCGCGGGTCGAGCTTGCGGTCCATCACCACGTCGGCGAAGGCGCGGGCGTAGCGGCTGTGGACTTGCGCCATTACTTGCCGTCCTCTCCGAGCTTGTCCACGAAGGAGCGGACCAGCTCGCGGTCGCTGGCCGGGTCCACCTTGATGCGCTTCTCGGCCAGGGCCACGGCCAGCTCGGCGGCGTAGCTTTTCAGGTCGGTGCGGGCCAGGCGAGCGGCGGCGGCGATCTCCTGCTCGGCGCCGTGCACGATCTTCTGCCGCTCTTCCTCGGCGGCGGCGCGCAGGCGCTCTTCCTCGGCCTTGCCTTCTGCCTCGGCCTGGGAGCGCAGGCCGGCGATCTCGCTGTCCAAACGCGCCAGGCGGCCTTCGATCTCGCCCAGGCGGCGGCCGGCTTCCTCGCTGGCCTGGCGTGCTTCCGCCATCTGTTTCTGGATGGAGGCGGTGCGCGCCGCGAAGGCGCCCGGCATCTTGGCCCGCATCACCAGCACGATCGCGCCGGCGATGACCGCAAAATTCAGGATGACGCTGATCCAGTAGGCGACTTCGACCGAGACCCCCAACAGTTTTGCCAGCCTCTGCACCATGGGCGAGAACTTGAAAGCGGCGTGGGCGTCGTGTCCGGCGGCTTCCTTCGACTGGTGGGCCTGCGCGCCTTCGGTGGTGGCCTTGTCGGCGGGGCTATCGGGCGTGGCGTGCTCGCCCGGCTGCGAGGGCGGCGACGGCGCGTGCTCCTGCGCGAATGCAGCGGCAGCAAAGGCCAGGACGGCGATGATCGCGAGATACCGCGCGGCGCGCTTCATCACTGGCCACCTGCGGCGGGGACGGTCGCGGGCTTCAGCACGGTGCGGATGACCTCGGAGGCCAGGGTATCGCTCTGCGATTCCAGCGCGGCTTTGGCGGCCGCGACCTCGCGTTCCAGCTGCTGGCGGGCGGCCTTCACTTGGGCGTCGGCGGCGGCGCGGGCCTCGGTGACGGCCGCGCTGCGCGCCTCCATGAGCTGGCGGCGCCGCGCCTCCTGGGCCTTGTACAACGCCATCTTGGCGTCGCGGATGCGCTGCTCGTACTCGGCGGTGCGGGCGTCGGCGGCGCCGATGTCGGCCTTGGCCTTTTCCACCGCGCCCTGGGTGCGCGCGTGGCGCTCCTTCAGCACCTCCTCCAGACGACCGTGCACGATCACCCGGTAGGCGATGAACAGCAGCACCAGCAGCACCACGGTGGGGACGGCGCCGAGCAGTAGTTCGCCTAGTTGCCGGAGGATCGCATCCATTGAAGTTTGCTGTGTCAGCCCGTAAGCAGCAGGGGGTTGTAAACCATTGAAAATAGCATCCGGGTGGAACTTGTGTCAACGCGGCTGGACGCTGCAAAGGCGCGATTTTTCAGGGTTTTACGCGTGCGCCGGGGCTGTCCCGCATCGGGCTGCGGCAACTTGCGAGTTTCCTTGACATCGGGAGCCGGAGGGGTAGCATATAGACATCACCTCCGATCCGATTCAGGATCGAATGGGCCGGTCGCGTAGGAATTGTCACCGCTTCTACGCAGCTGGCCCATTTAAACTGTCAGCCATCAGCTATCAGCCGTCAGCTAAGGCTTCTCGGGGACGAAGTTCCGTATTCGGCGCATAAGCGACTCCGGGACATCGGCGTCGAGCTCCACCAAGCCATCGTGGTACTTACGGGCGTAGATGCGCGCCCCCGCCTCCAGCATCGCCAGCGTCTTCCCCTCCTGCTGTGGAACCCTCAGGCGCACTCGGCTGAGCGGGTCGTCCTGCAGCATGCGGTCGATGCGTTCGAGAAGCGGTCCCAGTCCCTGGCCGGTCACGGCGGAGATGTGGATGGTGGCCTCGTCGTCGGCCAGCGCTTCGCGCTGGGAGGACGGGAGCAGATCGATCTTGTTCATCACCCGCAGCCGCGGCTTCTTCTCCGACTCGAGTTCTTTCAGCACCCGCTCCACCTGCGCGTCCTGCTCCGCCCGGATGGGACTGGAAGCGTCGGTCACGTGCAGCACCAGCGACGCTCGCTGCACCTCTTCCAGGGTGGCGCGGAAGGCGGTCACCAGCGTGTGCGGCAGGTTGCGGATGAAACCGACCGTGTCGGAAAGCAACGCCTTGCGCCTCGATGGCAGGATGACGGCGCGGATGGTCGGGTCCAGAGTGGCGAACATCTTGGAAGACGAGAGCACGCCCGCGCGGGTCAGGGCGTTGAACAGCGTGGACTTGCCGGCGTTCGTATACCCGACCAGGGCCACCGTGGGCACCGGCACCGATTCGCGCCGCTGCCGCTGCTGGGCGCGAATGCGGCGCACCTCCTCCACCTGCTGCTTGATGTGGCGGATGCGGCGGTAGATGCGGCGGCGGTCGGTCTCCAGCTGCGTCTCGCCCGGGCCACGGGTCCCGATGCCGCCGCCCAGCTGCGACATCTCTACGCCCCGCCCCGCCAGCCGCGGCAGCAGGTACTCCAGCTGCGCCAGCTCGACCTGCAGCTGGCCTTCGCGCGTCTTGGCGTGCCGGGCGAAGATGTCGAGGATGAGCTGGGTGCGGTCGATCACCCGCACCTTCACCAGCTCCTCGATGTTGCGCTGCTGCGAGGGCGAGAGGTCGTGATCGAACAGCACCAGGTCGGCCTCCGAGGAAGCCACCGCGCCCGCGATCTCCTCCAGCTTGCCGCTGCCGATCAGCGTTGCCGGGTCGGGCCGGTCTTTCGACTGGATGACTTGGCCGACCACCTGCGCGCCGGCGCTGGCGGCCAGCTCGCGCAGCTCCGCCATGGATTCCTGCGGGGTGAATTCCGGCGCCCCGGTAGAGATAGCCTTGCCCTGGAGAGAAGCGTCGCGCGCCATGCTGGCCACGCTGGAGACCAGCTTGCGCCGCGCCCGGTGGTCGATGCCCACCAGGAAGGCGCGCTCGCCGCTTGCGCCAGCCTCCGCCGCACGCACGGGCGGGAAGGAGCGCGGCCGGCGCGCAGCCTTCCCCTGGTCCGGCTCGGGGTTGCGCCGCTTGCCGCGGATACCTATCCCTCCGTGCCGCTGGGGGCCGGGGCGCTGCCGGCCGCGGGCGGGGCCGGGGCGGCCGCCGCCGGCTTGGCCTCCACCGGGTGCGCGCCCCGCGCCATCACCACCGTGGAGATCGCGTGCTTGAAGATCAACTGCTCCTGGCTGTTGGTCTCCAGCACCACCGAGTACTTGTCGAACGACCGGATCCGTCCCGTCAGCTTCACGCCGCTGAGCAGGTAGATGGTGATGTTCGCCTTGTCCTTGCGGGCGTTATTCAGAAACGAGTCCTGGATGTTCTGCGCCGGCTTGTCCATGGCCGTGTCCTTTCATGCCGCCCCAAGCGCGGGGCGAAAAAGCAGGAATGACGCCCTGTAACGATACGACCGCCCGCCCGGCTTTTCAACCCGCCGGGGACGAGTTTGCGTTTGCACCGTTTCCGGTATACTGCCCGAGACCGGGCTCTGGCGGTACCCAGCCATAAAGCTTGCGGAGGAGCGAGAGATGAGCGTTCCGTCGTTACTGGCTGTCTTCTTCGAGTTCCCCTCTCACACCGGCACCGAGAACCTGCAGATGGCGCTGCGCTGGGTTCACTTCCTCGCCGGCGTCACCTGGATCGGGCTGCTGTACTTCTTCAACCTGGTGAACGTGCCCTTCATGAAGACCGTGACCGACGCCGGCATGAAGCAGCACGTCTTCAAGAACCTGACGTTGCCCGCGCTGTGGTGGTTCCGCTGGGGCGCGGTGGTGACCGTGTTCGCCGGCTTCTGGTACTGGGCGCACACCATCGTGCCCGCCGACGCGCGTAACTCCGCCACCACGGGAGGCCCCGAGGTCAGCCCCTGGCCCGCCATCGGCATCTTCGTGGTGCTGTGGACGGTGGTGTGGGCCATCGAGTACGTGATCGTGCTGAAGGCGCCCGGCATCGCCGCCTTGAACAAGGGTGCGGTGTACGCGCTCGTGGTGGCCATCCTGATGATCGCCGCCGGTTACCTCTACGTCGAACTGACGGATGCCGATTGGGTCAGCAACCGCATGCTGAGCATCGGTCTGGGCGGCGGCCTGGGCTGGCTGATGATGCTGAACGTGTGGGGCATCATCTGGCGCAACAACAAGGCCATCATCAACGGCGCCCTCGGAGGCACGCCCCCGGCGAACGGCCCGGCCCTGGCCAGACAGGCGTTTCTGGCCTCCCGCACCAACGCCTTCCTGTCCATCCCCATGCTGTTCTTCATGGCCTCGGCCAGCCACTACGCGGTGAAGTAGGACTCGAGTTCAGGAGCGCCGCCGCCCTCGGCGGCGCTTTTTTCTTCGTACCCTCCGTGTCCTCGGTGGTTAAGCTTGTCTCTCACGCAGAGATCGATGGACTCTCACTTCCAGCACGGCATCGACCTCCTCAACCAGGGCCGCTACTTCGACGCGCACGAGGCCCTGGAGGACGTCTGGCGCGAGTCGACTGGCGACCAGCGCCGGTTTTTGCAGGGGCTCACGCAGCTCGCGGTCGGCCTGCACCACCATTCCACCGGCAACCTGGCCGGCGCGCGTGGCGTGCTGGCCCGGGCAGCCAGCAATCTGGGCGGGTACCCTGACCGCTACCGGGGGATCGACCTGGCGGCACTGAAGTCGGCCTTGGAGACGCTCCTGGCGGCACTGGACGAAGGACGTCCGGCTCCCGCGACCATCCACATCGGCCGCGCCTCCGAGTGATAGAATCTCGGCTCCCATGAAGGACGCTTCCACCCAGAAGCGGCAGGCCGCGCCGGCCGCCGCCGTACCGCTGCTCGACCTGGCTCGCCAGTTCGACACCATCCGCGACGAGGTGATGGCGGCCATCGAGCGCGTCTGCCGCTCGCAGAAGTACATCCTGGGTCCGGAAGTGCAGGAGTTCGAGCGCGAGGCCGCGGCCTACTGCGGCGCCAGGGAGGCGGTCGGCTGCGCCTCGGGAACGGATGCTCTCTGGCTGGCGCTGCTGGCTGCGGGCGTGCAGCCGGGCGACGAGGTCATCACCTCGGCCTTCACCTTCTTCGCCTCCGCCAGCACCATCGCCCGCACCGGCGCGCGCCCGGTGCTGATGGACGTGGACCCGGAGACGCTCAACCTCAGCGCCGAGCTGGTGGGACGCCGGCTCTCCCAGTACAAGGCCGGGCGCCTGCGCGCCGTCATGCCCGTCCACCTCTTCGGCCAGTGCGCCGACATGGACGCCTTCAGTGCCCTGGGCCGGGAGCACGGCTTGGCCATCATCGAGGACGCGGCCCAGGCCTTCGGCGCCGCCTGGCGCGGCCAGCGCGCCGGTTCGCTGGGGACCTCCGCCGGCTTCAGCTTCTACCCCACCAAGAACCTGAGCGCCTTCGGCGACGGCGGCCTGGTGACCACCAACGACCCCGCCTGCGCCGAGCGCCTGCGGGTGCTGCGCAATCACGGCAGCCGCCAGCGCTATTACCACGACGAGATCGGTTGGAACAGCCGCCTGGATTCCGTCCAGGCCGCCGTACTGCGAGTGAAGCTGAAGTACCTTGACGGCTGGAACAACCAGCGGCGCCAGGTGGCGGCCACCTACAAGCGGCTGTTCACCGAGGCCGGTCTGGCGGACCGCCCCGACACCCCCGTCCGCCTCCTCGGAACGGCGCAGCAGGCCCACCACGTCTATCACCAGTACGTGGTCCGGGTGCCGCGGCGCGACGAGCTGCGCGCTTTCCTGACCGAGCGCAAGATCGGCACCGAGATCTATTACCCGCTGCCGCTGCACCTTCAGAAGGCGTTCGTGTACCTCGGCTACGGGCCCGGCGACCTTCCGGGATCGGAGCAGGCGGCGAAGGAAGTGCTCGCCCTGCCCATCTTCCCCGAGTTGACCCTCGACGAGCAGCGAATCGTGGTGGACGCCGTCGCGGATTTCTATTCTTAGAGGGGTAGCAGCTGCCGCGGGTCAGCGGCGCTGGCCGGCAGCTTTGCCCGGGAGCTTCTCGCCCGGTGGGAGCACCCGCCGCACCATCACGCCATTCATCTTGTACTTGCGCTCCTGGACCGCGCCCTGCTCGTCGCGGGTGCGGAGAGTGAAGAACGGCAGCCGGCCCTCCTTTTCGAACTCCTGCACCCCGGTGACGATGGGCAGCACTCCCTGCAGCTTGCGCTCGCGGTAGGCGGTCTCGTAGCGGTCGCGCTTGGTGTTCCAGGTGAAGACTCGCACCTGGTTGAAGTCGATGGGCAGGCCGTCCTTGGGCTCGGTGAGTGCCACCAGGTACTGGGGGACGTTGCGGCCGTCGTCGGCGATCTCGTTCAGCACGAAGTAGGCGACGATGCGCTGCCCCTCGGCGTACTGGGCGACCTCCAGCGACAGGTCCACGTCCACCATGCGGCCCAGCACCCAGCCGGTGCGGGCCAGCTTGTCGCGCACCAGCCACCAGTCCTCCACCAGAGGCTGAGGCGATTCGCCCTCTTTCCTGGGCGAGGCCAGCGAGCCGGGCCTTTCCGCCACTGCCCGCTTCAAGAGCTGAACTTTCTCCGCCTCCTTGAGCTGGTACAGCTTCTCGGTCTGGCGGCCGGGCTCGACGTGCATGTTCAACTCGGCGCGGGTGAGAGCCTCCCCCTGGCTGGGCGACTGGCGGTTCTCGGCGGCCATCTTCTGGAAGGCGTCGAACACCTGCTGGCTGGCCAGGTAGCGCTGCTCCATCCAGCCTTCCTCGCCTTTCGGGGAGCGCACCCGGGCGAAGCGCTTTTGCTTCTCCAGGATCTCCACCCGGTCGCCGTTCTGCACCAGGCCGACCTTGTTGTAGACCTGGGCCAGGCGGTCGCGCAGCGACACCTGCGGCGCGCTGACGTAGGCGTACTCCTTATTCGCGTCCTCCTGCTTGCCGCAGGCGGCGAGCAGGGCGCAGAGCAGGAGGGCGACCGCAGCCGCGCCGGATCGAGGGGAGGAGTTCATCTCTTCACGAATATAGCAGCAGCGAGCGACGCTCGCGGTCAGTCGCCGAAGCAGATGCCGATGGCGCGGGCGGCCTGCACCATGTCGCCCTGCGGGTCCACCGCCTTCATCTTGCCGATGGCCTCGGAGATGTCCACGAACTTGATCTGGGCGTCGCGCAGGGCCACCATCTTGCCGTAGCCGCCCTGGGCGATGAGCTCGACCGCGGCCACCCCGAAGCGGGTGCTGAGGATGCGGTCGAAGGGCGAAGGCGAGCCGCCGCGCTGAATGTGTCCCAGCACGGTCACCCGGGTCTCGCGCTTGGTACAGCGTCCCAGGGCGTCGCCCACCAGGTTCCCGACCGCCCCGGCGCGCGGCGTGGCGCGCTTCTCCCCCTCGAAGACGTTCTTCATGTCCTCGGGGATCTTCACCCCTTCGGCCACCACCACGATGGTGAACTTGCGCCCCTGCCGCTGGCGCTCGTGGATGAAGTCGCAGATAGCGCCGACGCGGAACGGGATCTCGGGGATGAGGATGACGTGCGCCCCGCCGGCGATGCCGGACTCCAGCGCGATCCAGCCGGCGTCGCGGCCCATGACCTCCACCACCATGATGCGGTGGTGCGATTCCGCCGTGGTGTGGATCTTATCGATGGCCTCCATGCAGGTGTGCAGCGCGGTGTCGAAGCAGATGGTGATCTCGGTGGCGGAGAGGTCGTTGTCGATGGTCTTGGGGAGG
>CAYTPH010000116.1:0-8753 GCA_964439635.1 uncultured Terriglobales bacterium | reverse complement strand
CTGGCGGCCACGCGCTCCACCTGCGCCATGATGCGGCGCATGGCGTCGCCCTCGAAGACGATCTCCTGCCGCCCCACCCGCTCGCGCAGCCGCCGGTTCTCCTCCTCCAGCCGCTTCAGCTTGACCGCGTTCTCCACCGCCAGCAGCAGGCGGTCGGTGGAGATGGGCTTTTCGAGAAAATCGATGGCCCCGAGCCTGGTGGCGCGCACCGCCATGTCGATGTGCGCCTGCCCCGACATCATCACCACGGGCGTCTGCAGCCCCAGCCCGCGGTACTCCTCCAGGAACACCAGGCCGTCCTTGCCCGGCATGACCACGTCCGACAGGACCAGGTCGAAGCTCTGCGACTTCAGCAGATCCAGCGCGCGCGCGGCGGAGTCGCAGACCGTGGCCTCGTGCCCGGCCAGGCGGAAGGCGCGCGCCAGCGACGCCAGGGTATTGGCGTCGTCGTCGACGATCAGCAGGTGGACCGTGGGGCCGCGCTCGGCCGCGGGATCAGGCATTGGCGCCTCGCGTGAGAGTGTCCGCCATCCGCTCCGGGAGTTCAATGCGGAAGGTGGCGCCGCGTCCGGGCTCGCTCTCCACCGTGATGCGCCCGTGGTGGTCGCTCACCACCGATTGCACGATGGCCAGCCCCAGCCCGGTGCCGTGCTGCTTGGTGGTGTAGTACGGAGTGAACAGGCGCTGGCATTCCTCCGCCGTCAGACCCGCGCCGGTGTCGCTGACCTCCAGCACTACCGAGCTCTCGCGCTGGTGGGTGCGGAGGGTCAGCGTGCCGCCGCTGGGCATGGCATCCAGCGCGTTCAGCACCAGGTTCGACAGGGCGCGGTGCAGCAGGTCGGGGTCCGCCTGGATCGGCCGCAGCCCGGGGCCAAGTTCAAGATGTGCCTGGATCGGCGGTCGCCCCGGAGCCTGCAACTGCGGCTCGAAGAGCTTTACCACTTTCTGCGCCAGCTCGTTCAGTGAGATGGTCTGCGGCTGCGGCGCCGGCATGCGGGCGAAGTCGCTGAAGCGGCCGACGATGGTCTTCAGGTTGTTCAGCTCGGCCAGCAGCGTCTGCGTGCTCTCGCGGAAGATCTCCTCGAACTGCTCCGGCGGCAGCTGGCGGGCGCGTGTGAGGTTCTCTACCGTGATCTGCAGCGGGAAGAGCGGGTTTTTGAGTTCGTGCGCCAGGCGGCGGGCCAGCTCGCGCCAGGCGGCCACGCGCTCCGCCTGCACCAGGCGGTCGCGCTGCTCGCTCAGCTCGCGGGTCATGCGGTTGAAGGCGGCGGCCATCTCGCCCAGTTCGTCGGCGGAGGTGTTGTAGACCCGGACGTCCCAGTTGCCCTTGGCAACCTGGCGGGCGGCGTCGGCCAGTTCGTCTACCGGAGCGCTGATGCGGACCGCCACCCAGCGGCTGAGCAGCACCCCGGCCAGGATGCCCACCAGCCCGACCACGAAGGCGACATTCAGGACCTGGCGTTCCAGCTCCACGATCTCGCGCCGCGAGCTGGCGATGATGAGCACGCCCAGCATCTCGCTGCCGCGCCCGAGCAGCGGCAGAAGGTGCAGCGTCTCCGCCGAAGCCGGGTCGGCCGACCAGCCGAAGACTTCGGCGAACTCGCGCCGCTCGCGCTGCACCTGCTCGATCAGCGGGCGCAGCTTCTCCGGCTGCGCCACCGTTTCGGTGGTGACCAGCGCGGCCACGCTGAAGCCAGGCTCGGTGTTGCGATACAGCATCGCCCGCATCCCCGCCGGCAGAGCCAGCGATTCCAGGAACGGCCGGTCCAGCCGCTCGCCTCCGACCACGAACAGGACCGCGTCGGCCACCTTCACCGGACGGACGGCGAACAGGCCGAGCGCCGCGCCCTCGGCAAGCTCCTCGCGCTTCAGGAACGCGGACTGCGCGGCCCGGTCCTTCTCGGCGGCGAGCCACTCCTCCTTGTAGCCGAAGCGCGCCGGCCAGTGCGCGGACGAGATCAGCGTGCCGTCGGCACCCACCAGCGAGAGGAAATCGAGCTGGTGCGAGGCGGCCAGCGCCTCCGCCTCGTTCACATAGGGAGCGTAGTCAGGGTTGGGACGAGCCAGCGCGGCGGCGATGCGCAGCACCTCGTCGCTGCGGGCTATGCTCTCGGTTCGGGCCGCGACCTCCTGGCCGCGGCGGGCGAACTCCGAGCGGAACTGCGCCACGAAGGCCGAGGTGCGCTGCGCGTCCGCCTTCTCGAAGGCGCGCCGCAGGCTGAGGCTGACGATCGCCCCCACCAGCGCCACCACTGCCACCATGCTGACGGTGAACAGCAGCAGCAGCTTGGCGCGGAAACTCACGGCTGCATCCACCCCAGCGCGCCAACCCCGGGCGCGCCGGGGGCCCCGGGCTGCACCGGATCAAGGAAGGTATTCGCGAAGGGCCAGCCGCCATGCCGCGGCACGATAACGCCTTTCACGCGGTCGCCCAGGGCGAGGGCCGCCGGCACATAGACCACCGGGACCAGCGTGAAGTCCTGGCGGATGGCGCGCTCGGCAGCGTAGAGCTCTTCGGGAGAGTCAGCCGAGAGGATGCTGGCCGCCTCCGGCCGGTTCAGGGCCACCGCCAGCGAATGCAGCGCCGCCGCAGGATGCGGCGAGGTCAGCGGCACCCGCACGAGGCGTGCCTGGGCGCCGCCGCCGCGCACGGTGAAGTTCTCGCCCACCACCTGGATGTTCAGGCCGACCTCGCGCGCGTTCACTGCGATGCGCTCGGCCACGGAGCGGGCCAGCGGGTCGGTCCAACTGTAGGCCAGCGTCAGGGTGGAGATGCCGCTCTCACGACGCAGCAGCCGGGCGCGGTCTTTGTCCACGCCGTCGCCGAACAGAAAGGCGTAGCCGGAGACCCAGGCGGGCAGCAGGCCGACAGCGGCTTCACCCTGTTTCTGCAGCAGGACGTTCTGGATGGCGGCGCGATCGATGGCCAGGCTCAGGGCCTCGCGCAAGCGGACGTCCTGCACCCCGAAGCGGACTGCCAGCAGCTCGGACGGGCCGGAGGCAGCGATGCGCCGTTCTTCGTGCGCCGCGCGGCGGAGCTGCTCCGGTGCCGCTTCGACCACGTCGGCGCGCCCGAGCTGCAGGTCGAGCGCCTGGTCGCGCGGCCCGCGCCCGAAGGTGATCTCGATAGCGTCAAGAAACGGACGATCGGCCCAGTGCTGCTCGTTGTACGTCAGCCGCAGCCGCTGACCCGGAACAAACTCTGCAATGCGGAACGGGCCCGTCCCGATGAGCGCACCGTCAGCGTTGCGCGCCACGATCGAGTAGCGCGGCTGCGTCAGGATCCACGGCAGGTTCGGCATGGGCGCATCAGATTCGATAGCGACGTCGCTGCCGACCTGCCGCACCCGCCAGGTGGAGTTGGAGGCGCTCAGACAGGTGACCACCAAGCGTGCCGTGAGAACGTTGCCGTCATGCAACTTCACCCCGGAGCGCAGCGCCAACGTCCAGCGGCGGCGGTCAGGGTCGGCCTGCCAATTCACCGCAAGTGCGGGCTGGAGCTCACCGCGGCTATCCACTCGCGTCAGGCCTTCGAAGACCAGCGGCAATACGTTTTGTCGCAGGGCAGCATCCGCGGCGAGCAGGTCGCCCTGCGCCGGGTCGAGCGAGGTCAGCGCGTCTTTCACCTCCACCCGCAACTTGCCGCCGTAGCGCGGACGCGTGGCCGCGTGCGCCGGCGCCTGCAGCAGCGCGACGCTAGCGGCCGCAAGTAACAGTGAGAGAGTACGCCTCATACTTCCCTGTCTTCAGATTATTGATGACCGCGGTGGCGCTGCGGCCGTCGGCAGCCGTCCACAGCGCGGTTACCGGGCCGGGGAACTCCAGCGCCGGCGCGGCTTCCACCGGCTCACGAGCGGTGATCTCGAACGCTTGTATGCCGTCGGGCCCGGCGGGATCGCTGGGGCGTGTCGCCAGCACCTGCGAGCCAGCGCCGCAGCCGCTCTGCACTGTCGCCAAATCGCTACCCGAGCCGCCGAAAGTCGCCAGTGTCTCCCCGTTGGGCCCGATCAGACGCGTATGTCCGTCCATCAGCGCCAGCAGCCACCCAGTATCCTCCGCATGCTGGACAGGAGCGGCGGAGTAGAACGCCGGAAGTTTCTCCTTGCTCCCGAGGGGCGGCACGAGTTCGCCAGTGAACGCATTCAGGTGGCCAAATCCGGCTGAAACCGCATTTGTGAGTGGCCAAGCATAGCCAGCACGGCATTCGGCACGGAATTGCGGCTGCACTGCCCCAGCGCAGCTCACACCAGGAAGATAGGCAGTGAACGAGAGATCGGCTCGGATGGCGAGCCGCCCGCGCAGATCGCGTGGAAACACCAACTCCAACGGAACGCTCCCCTGCTGCTGCCACTGTCCCTTGATCTGCGAGTACAGGGAGATCGAATGTTCGTCGAGAATGAGTAGAGTCGCGGGATCGAGCTGTGCTACGTCCAGGATGCGATCCGGTTGCGACCACAGCAGCGTCTTGCGCAGCACCAGGGAGCCGGCGCCGCCGGCTGGTACTGGGAGCAACGGCGCGGTGGCCATTACCACTGCGTCGCCCACACGCGCCACCCACATGTAGCCCTGCGCGTTCTGTGACAGCGTGAGCTTGATCGTCTCCACCGCCCGCTCGGCGGGGACGAGCGCCAAGCCGCGCATGCGCAGCTCGGTTTCCACCGCCCGCCGCACGTTCGCCACTTCGCCGGCGGTTATGGAAGAGCGGTTCTCGATTTCCAGCGCCGCCGCCGACCGCGCCTGCACGTGCGGCACGACCTTCTCCGCCAGCGCCGCCGCCGGCACGTTCCAGGTCTGAGCATTGAGAGGAATGGCGAGAAGGATCGCCGCGACCAGCAGCCGCAAGAGGTAGGAAAGCCGCATCAGGCGCTGTTTTCCGGGGTTGCGAGCTGGATTATAGCATCCTGGTTTTGCGCGCATTTTCAACCCCTGGTGTTGTAGCCCGGCCGCCCTCGGCCGGGGCCATCAGGCCGAAGGGCGCCCCCGCGGCGGCAGGAACGCCCTCGGCGTTGTGGGGTCCCCCGGCGTGCCCGCCTTGGCACGCCGGGGTGCTATCGGCCCGGCCTCCTCTCCGGGCGAGACTCACTGTTGCTGCCGGTTCCACGCCTGCGGATACGGCTGCGCCGGCGGGTCGTTCTCCATCGCCTCTCCCATCTTCGGCATCACTCCGCGAAAGACGTCGGAGGCGAAGAAGTACCGCCCGTCCGCCGGCACCATCATCAACTGGATCTTGTCCGAGAGCCGCTCGGCCACGATCTTGTTAATGAGCAGCGGCGTCTGCTGCAGCGCCGCCGCCTCCAGCTTCATGCGCTCGTTGTCGGCGGCCGCGGTCACCCGGATGCGGTTGGCCTCCGCCTGCGCCATCAGGTTGCGCCGCTCCAGCTCCGCCTTGCTGTCGATCACCTTGGCCTGCGCCGACGCCTCCGCGTTCTTCACCGTGGCTTCCTTGCGGGCCTCCGCCTCCAGCCGCGTCTGCTGGATCTGCTTCTCCTTCAGCGGCAGGGTGTACTTCATGGCGTCCGCCTCCGACTTCGCCTGCAGCACGCGGGTCTCCGCGTCGGCCTCCGCCTGCTTCACCTGGCGCTTCTTCTGCGCCTCCGCCTCCAACTCGGCCACCCGCACTTCCTTGGCCTTGATCTCGGTCTCGACGCCCATCTGGTCGTTCTCCTGCTCCTTCAGCAGCAGGCCCTCCAGGCCCTTGGCGTACTCCGGCGGAAGCTGGATATCGCGCAGCATGACCTCCTTTACCTCCACGCCGTCGGCCGCTAGCTTGCGGGTGATCTCGCCGGCGGCCTTCTGCCGGATCTCTTCCCGCTTGGCGCTGAAGACCTCGCGCACCGTGTACGCCGGCACGATCGCCCGGAAGACGCTCCCCACCACCGGCTGCACCAATTCGGTGTCCACCGGCTGCGGCAGCGTGTTGTGGATGTAGTCCAGGCGGCGCGCCTCCAGGTGGTAGCGAACAGTGATGGCCAGCCCGATGGGCAGCCCTTCGCGCGACTGCACCTTGAGCGCATCCGCCTCCTCCATCGGCTTCTCGCCCTTCTTCGCCGGCGCCTTGGCGGCCGCCGTTCCGGTCGAATACACCTTGTCGCGGACGTCGTAGCTGACCAGGGTGTCCACCATAGGCCTGACGAAATGGACACCGGCGTACAGCGTCCCGGGTCGCGTCCCGGAGATCTGGCTGACGCGCACCGCCGCCATGCCGGACGGCACCACGGCGATGCTGGAGCTGACGATCAGCGCCACCAGCGCCGCCGCGCCCAGCCGGGCGGCCGCGCCCCAGCGCACCGGATGCGGGATGGGAAGTTGCAGCTCGGGCGCCAGCGTCAGGCGGCGGCGGTGCTCGGCCAGAAGGTAAACGTCGTAGAGCACGACGGCGGCGGCCACCAGCAGCGCCCCCGCGGCCCCAGTCAACAGCAGGTACTTGAGCAGCAGCATGTTCGTTCTCCTCTCGGGGTCCCCAGCGCGCCCGTTGTTGGCGCGCTGGGGTGATTGGCAAGGCTAGGAAGCCTGCGTCGATCTCTTTAGCTCGTCCACGCGTTCCTGCAGCTTGGCGATGCGGGCGTCGAGCCGGCTGCGCCGCGCGCCCCGGTCCATGATCTTCAGCACGCCGAACAGCAGCAGCGGCTCGATCAGCAGCGCGAACCCGAAGGTCAGCAGGACCACCACCACTACCACCAGGTCATTGAGTACGGTTTCCATAAGAGTTCCCCCGGGTCCTTTCCTCAGTGCGCTCCGCCCACCGTGGCCGGCTGCGCCGTCGTCGCTACCACCACCGGCGTCGTTCCACCAAAGATTGCCGCCACCTGCGCGTCGCGCTCGCCGCGGATCTCCACCCGGTCGCCCGGCCGCACCATGTCGAACAGCTCCTCCATGTCGCGCTTGGCCATGCGGATGCACCCGTGCGACACCGCCCGTCCGACGGACCTCGGCTCGTTGGTGCCGTGGATGCCGTAGCCCTTGCGGTCCAAGCCGATCCAGCGCGTTCCCAGCGGGTTCTCGGGCCCGGGCGCGATCACTTTTCCCGGCCGGTAGTAGGTCGGATCGGTCAGCCGGTTGACCACCAGGAACCGTCCCGCCGGACTGGGAGTGCTCGCCGCGCCCACGGCGACGGCGTAGATCTTCACCACCCGCCCATCCTCGATCAGCGCCAGCTTGCGGTCGGCCAGGCTGATCAGCAGGGTGCGCCGCGGCTGCACCTGTTCCGCGATCCGCGCCAGCTTCTGCTCCTCTTCCGCCACCGCCTTGGCCACCAGCAGCCCCAGCGCCAGCACCGTCATCATCAGGATCCACATCGCCCTACCCTCTTTCGGCTTCCACTTCAGCCAGCTCCCGAGCCGCCGCATCGGATGCCTCCCGGAGTTTTCTGCCTTACGCCAGGGAGAAATGCACTGCGGCAGCCAACATCCAATGTGCTGATTGCAAAGGAGATAACCTGGACTGATGATTGGGATTCCGTGTCTGGCAGGAACGGGCGTGTCAGAATTGACACGCCCGTGAAATGAGGCCTAGAAGCGGACCACGTCCAGCAGGTTGCTGAAGTCGTCGGTCCAGAGTCTCAGCTTGGGGTCGTAGGGGACCTGGACGGCGCGCTGCTCGCTCTCCGGCACTCGCAATCGCTCCGGATTCGCCGACATCAGCACCCAACGGCTGAAGGGCGGCTGCGGGATAAGCACGAACCCCAGCCCGTGTTCCCGCGCCATGCTCAGCAGCAGCCGCGACAGCTCCACGTGCCGGTTGCTGAGGTTGAATGCCAGCACCGAGTCCGGCCCCTTCAGGTGTTTCAGGTAAAGGTCGAAAGCTTCTTTCGTCAGAAGGTGCGTGGGGATGGCGTCGCTGGAGAAGGCATCCAGCACCAGGATGTCGAACTGCTGGGGCGCCCCGCGCGCCAGCTCGCGCTCCAGCGACAGCCGCGCGTCGCCCATCACCACATCCCACCTGGCCTGCGAATCCCGCAGGAAGCTGAAGTACGGCTCCGGCCCCAGCGACGCCGCCATCACCTGCGGATCGATCTCGTAGAAGCGGTAGTAGTCGCCGGGGCGGCCATACGCCACCAGCGTCCCGATCCCCAGCCCGACCACGCCCACGCGGCGCGTCCCCGGCGGCTGCGGATAGCTCAACATCAGCAGCCCTACACCGCTGCGGGTCTTGTAATAGAGCGTCGGCTCCAGCCGGAGGCGCGGGTCACGCAGCTGCACCCCGTGGGCGGTTGCCCCGTGGCGGAACCAGCGCCCGTCGCGGTCTTCCATGATGGACTTCACCCCGAAGAAATTGCGCTGGTTGATGAAGCCGCCATACCACTTCGCCTGCGGCCGGTATCCCGCATACGCCAGCACCGCCAGGAGCGCGCCCAGCGCCGGCAGCAGGACGCGGCGGCCCGCCGGGGCATGGTGCAGCCACGATGTTTTGTCCGTGGCCAGCACCACCAGCAGCAGCGCCCCAGTCGCAAACAACGCGATGTGGAACTCCCAGTAGCCGGAGAACAGCCGCGGAGCGAGCAGCACCACGAACCCGCCGCCCAGCGCGCCGCCCGCCGCCACCGTCAGATAGAAGGAGGTCAGGTGCCGGGGGGCGGGCTTGGTCCGCACCAGCTCGCCGTGGCACACCATGCAGCTCGTCCACAGCGCCAGCGAGCACCCCAGCAGTTCGTGCAGCAAGACCCCGTCCGGCCCCAGGCGCAGCGCGTACAGCACCGCAACAAGGCTCGCAATGTAGAGAGGATGGAAGACCCCGCGGCGGTACCCGCTCTCGCG
>CAYTPH010000115.1:0-8765 GCA_964439635.1 uncultured Terriglobales bacterium | reverse complement strand
CCAGCTCAGACCCAGTCGTGCCGCCAGCTCGCCCGACAGCTGGTACAGCTCTGCCTTGCACTCGGCGTAGAGGCTCTCCGGACACAGCGGCGTATCCTCGCGCAACGTCCCGGCGCTGAGGTCGCACTCGAAGCAAGTGCCGGCCATGACCACGCGCCGTCCGCCGTGGGCCGCGAACTCACGCATCAGGGCCAGGCTGGCCTCCACCCAGCGGCGGTTCTCGGGCGAAGTCCGGTAATCGCCGGGGACCACGTACCAGGCGAAATGCAGCAGCTCGCCGGGCTGCACCTCGGCCAGGAGCCTCGAGCGTTGTTCTTCGTCCAGCAGGTCGGCCAGGTGCCAGCGCGGCCCTTCGTGGGAAGCCGCTTCGGAACCGCGGGTGACCGCGTGCACCTCGTAGCCGGCCCCCTGCAACAGCTCCGGCGTCTGCCGCCCGATGAAACCGCTCGCGCCTGTGACCAGCACCCGCATCATGGCTGGAAGTCCGGGTAGCCCTGGTCTTTGGGCGAGACCGCGCTCGGCGGCAAAGGCCAGGCGATGCCGAAGGCGGGATCGTTCCAACGTACTCCGCGCTCCGACTCTGGATGGTAGAAGTCCGAGACCTGGTAGAAGACCTCGCTGCCATCATCCAGCGTCTGGTAGCCGTGCGCACAGCCTTCGGGGACATAGAACATGCGGCGGTTGCTCGCGCTCAGTTCCACGCCCACCCACCGCCGGAACGCCGGCGACTCCGGCCGCAGGTCCACGGCCACGTCGAAGACGGCGCCGGCGGTGCACCGCACCAGCTTGTTCTCCGCATGGGGCGCCAGTTGATAGTGCAGGCCGCGGACCGTTCCCTTCCAGCGGTTGAAAGAGAGATTGCACTGCGCCACCACCGGCGAGAGGCCGTGGTCGCGGAATTCCTTCTGGCACCATCCCCGGGCGAAGAAGCCGCGCTCGTCCTCCCGTGGCTCGATCTCCACCACGTAGGCGCCGGGAATGGCCGTCGGAGCGAACTTCACTGCCGTGCTCCTGCGCTGTCGGCGACTTCCGCCGGCTGGTGTTCCGCGATCTGCCGGAAGGTGAGCGCACGCAAGTCCTGCCCCGCGCGCTGCGCCTGATACCAGCGGACTGTGGTCCGCAGCGCGGTTTCCAGGTCCCAGCGCGGCTCCCACCCCAACTGCCGCGCTTTGGAGCAATCTAGTTTCAGGAACCCCGCTTCGTGCGGATACGCGCCAGCATCGGCCTGCCAGGAAGCGCCCTCCCCCCAGAGCTGGATGAACCCCTGGAGGACATCTGCAACTGGCCTGCAATCCGCATCATCCGGCCCGAAGTTCCAGCTTTGCGCGAACTTTGGGTCGTGCCACATCCGTTCCGCCAGGAGCAGGTAACCGCTCAGCGGCTCGAGCACATGCTGCCAGGGACGCACGGCGTGCGGATTGCGGATGCGCGCCGGCTTGCCTTCGGAGATCGCGCGCACCATATCCGGGATCAGCCGGTCCTCCGCAAAATCGCCGCCACCGATCACGTTCCCTGCCCGCGCGGTTGCGACCGCCGTTCCCTGCTTCGCCAGGAAGGACGCACGGTAGGCGGCGGCAACCAGTTCCGCGCAGCCTTTGGAGCTGGAGTAGGGGTCGTGGCCGCCCATGGGGTCGTCCTCGACGAACGCCCGGCCAAGCTCGTCGTTCTGGTAGCACTTGTCGCTGGTGACCACGACCGCGACCCGCACGCCACCGACTTGCCGGATGGCTTCCAGGACATTCGCCGTGCCCAGGACGTTGGTGGCATAGGTTCCCAGCGGATCGGCGTAGGAACGCCGTACCAGCGACTGCGCCGCCATGTGAAAGACGATCTCCGGCCGCGCTTCCCTGACCGCGGCCTCCACTCCGGCGTCGTCGCGGACGTCTCGGATGATCGACCGCAGCCCCTCGCCCACCCGCGCCAGCTCGTAGAGGCTCGGGTTGGTCGGCGGCTCGAGGGCGTAGCCGGTGACCTCAGCGCCAAGCTGCCGCAGCCACAGCGCCATCCAGCTTCCCTTGAAGCCGGTGTGCCCGGTCAGGAATACGCGCTTGCCGCGCCAGAACTGCTGGTTCACGGCCACACCTTCCACGGCGCCTTGCCGCTGTTCCACAGGTCTTCCAGGTGGTTCTTGTCGCGTAGCGTGTCCATGGGATGCCAGAAGCCGGCGTGCTTGTAGGTGGAGAGCTGGCCGGCGCGCGCCAGGCGCTCCAGAGGCTCGCGCTCCCAGGTGGTCTGGTCGTCGCGGATGTAATCCAGCACCTTGGGCGAGAGCACGAAAAAGCCGCCGCTCACCCAGCCCTCGCCTTCCGGCTTCTCGCGAAAACGCCGCACCTTGGAGCCATTCACCACCAGGGCCCCGAAGCGGGCGGGAGGCTCGACCGCGGTCACGGTCGCCAAAGTCTTCTGCTTCTTGTGGAAGGCCACTAGCCGCCGGATGTCGATGTCGGCCACGCCGTCACCGTAGGTAAAACAGAAGTCGTCCTTCCCCAGGTACTCGCGCACTCGTTTCAGGCGCCCGCCGGTCTGGGTCTCCAGGCCGGTGTCCACCACCGTCACCTTCCACGGCTCGGCGGCGTTGCGGTGCACCTGCATGGAGTTCCGGGTCATGTCGAAAGTGACGTCGGACATGTGCAGGAAATAGTTGGCGAAGTACTCCTTGATGACCACGCCTTTGAAGCCGCAGCAGAGGATGAACTCCCGGATCCCGTGGGCCGAGTAGATCTTCATGATGTGCCACAGGATGGGGCGGCCGCCGACTTCGATCATGGGCTTGGGCCGCAGTTGGGTCTCTTCGCTCAGGCGCGTGCCCATCCCGCCCGCCAGGATGACGGTTTTCACAGTTCGCTCCCTTCACCGCACCGCGAAGCGTTGGAAGATCTGGGACTTGTCGGCTCCAGCCTACCAAGAACCGGGAAGCTGCTCCATAGGGCAAGAACCGGAGAGGTCACCCTAAGGTCACTGTCCGCTCCGGGCTGGGACTGCGGCCCGTTCCGGCACCCAACCCAGCCCTTCGTACACCTTGCGGTAGCCGGGCTGCCCCACTTCGGTCAGCGAGAACCACCGCCTTGCGGCTTCACGGCAGCGCTGCCGTACCTCTGCTTCGCCCAGCATCGGGCGCAGGGCAGCCAGGGCCGCGGCGTAAGCATCGGCGGAGAACTCCCGCACCATCACCCCGACACGCTCAGCCGCCAGCAGTTCGTCCTGGTCTCCGATCCCGCTGTTGACCACCAACGGCAGGCCGGCAGCCATGTACTCGCCGATCTTGGTCGGCGAAGACGACAGCTTCGAGAAACACGGCTTGATGAACGATAGCGCGCAGTCCGCCGCCGCCAGGTACTCCGGAACCTCGGCGACTGCCGCCGTGCGGATGGTGTAACTCTCCCGCGGGACACCCTGCGCCGTCAGTTGCGCGGCGAAGCCGGCATGGGGACCCTGGGTCAACACCAGGAAATGAGCGCTGGGGATCTCGCGCCTCAGGGCGGCGAAGAAGGCCGCCATCTCTGCCTGCATGTACCAGCCGCCCAGGTTGCCCACGTACGCCAGCACCGTGCTCCGCTCAAGACCGAGCTGTTGCCGCCTGGCAGCCCGCTCCGCCCGCGCGAATGCTGCCTCGTCGGCGCAGCAGGGGATGACGTGGATGGCTGAGCCCTTCGCCTTCAGCTCGGCCGAGTTCTCCAGCAGCCACTGCTTGATGCGGCGCGTGAGCACGACCACCGCGTCCGCCTTGCGGAACGTGGCGCGCTCCACCGCCTTGGTGATGCGATAGGGCAGGCCGCCCAATTTCCACGTGCCCGCGTCCACGTACTCTTCCGCCAGCAGGCCGCGGACATCGAACACCAGCTTCGTCCCGAAAAGCGCTCTCATCACCAGCCCGATGGGTGCGGGGACGTGGCTGCGGACGTGGACCACGTCCACCTTGCGCCGCAGCGCCAGCCAGGCTGCGGTCACCGTGCCAACCAGCACGTCGAACATGGTCGCGGGCAGTGAGGGACTCTTGTGGTACCGCAGCGGGACCCAGGTGATGTTCATGGCCCGAAGGCGGTCCGCCATCTCGCTGCGCCGGCGCTTTTCCTCGGCGCGGTCGGGCAAGCGCTCCTCGAAGGTCATCAGCGTCACCTTCAGCCCGTCCTGCGAGAGACCCTGCAAGTACGGGATCACCTGCGTCTGGGTAAGGTGCTTGAGCGCTCCGAAGTAGCTGATGTAGAGGATGTGCAAATGGGGCTCGTTCGCAGCGAAGCGTCGATGAGCTGGGAGTTCGCCCCGGATTATACCGCCGGTGCCGCCCATTCCCCGGTGTCCGCCGGCCGCTCCCATTGCTGCGTCCAGCGCCAGAGCGCGTACACCACCCACATGCGATGGGCGGCGGTCTGCCCGCCCTTCGCCACTTCCGCCCACAGGCTCCGGACCTCCGCGCCGCTGACCGGCAAGTCGTGGCGGCGCCCGAGTTCCTCCACCGCGGTCTCGCATTGTTCGCGCATGGGCCCGCGCAACCAATCGCTGATGGGGACACCGAACCCGTACTTGTGTGCTTGCAGATAATCGGCGCCGATCCGTTGCGCGAACAACTCGCGGAGGACCCGCTTTCTCGTCGCACCGCACACCAGCAGGTCGGGCGCCAGCTTCCAGCTGAACTCGACCAGACGGCAGTCCAGGAAGGGCGAACGCAGCTCCGCGCTGCACGCCATGGACATGCGGTCGCTCTTCACCAGGATGTCATCCGGCAGGTAGATCTGGAAATCGAGATAGCGCATGGCGTCGAGGATGGAAGCCATCAGGGGACGCGGCAGCCCGCCGGCCACCTCTTCCAGGAACCTTGCCGAAGCCGATCCCCCATCCTGGCCGCCGGTCATCAGGCGCCGGTAGAGTTCCAGCCCGACCTCCGCCTTCCCCAGCCCGACCCTCCCGGTGCGATAGTGCGCGTACCCGCGGGACACCAGGCTGCGCCACCCCGTGGACCACTGGTAGCGGGTGTAACCGCCGAAGACCTCGTCGCCGCCGTCGCCGGTCAGCAGCACGGTGGCGTGCTGGCGGCTGAGGCTGCAGATGGCGTGCATGGCCATGGCGGAGTAATCCCCGAAAGGCTCTTCCAGGGCGGCGGTGACGCGCTCCGCCTCCTGCAACGCGTTCTCGCGTGAAAGCCGCAGCATCTGGTGAGGGATACCGATGCGCCGCGCGATCGCCTGCGCCGCGCCGGTCTCGTCGAGCCTCTCGTCCTCCAGGCCGATGGTGAACGCCTGGAGCGGTGCTTGCAGCCGCCTCACGACGCTGTGGGAGACGAGCGAGGAATCCATTCCGCCGGACAGCAGGACCGCGACCGGGACATCGCTCACCAGCCGCCGCCGCACCGCATCGTCCAGCAGCGCCTCCGCCGCCTCCACCACCTCGCGGAAGGGCATCGCCACGCGGCTGCGCTTTTCCAGCAGCTCGCGCACCGTCCAGTACGGACGCTCTTCCACCGACAGGTCCGGCTTGATCTCGAGAAGATGGCCGGGCCGTACCTTGCGGATGTCGCTGAAGATCGAGAGCGGCGCGGGGATGTAGGTCAGATGGAAGTAGGCTTCCAGCGCTTCCCGGCTGACGGAGCGCGGACGCGGGTCGCCGGCCAGGATGCCCCGGATCTCGGAGGCGAAGGTGAAGCGGTCGCCGGATCGGCTGTAATGTAGCGGCTTCTTACCGACGCGGTCGCGGCCCAGGAACAGCGAATGCCGCTCCCCGTCCCACAGCGCGATGGCAAACATGCCGTTGACGGCGCGCAGCGTCGCCTCGATCCCCAGCTTCTCGAAGCAGGCGAGCAGGACCTCGGTGTCGGAGTGGGTGCGGAAGGTGTTCGCCGGACGCCCGATGCGCTCCCGCAGCTCGTCGCAGTTGTAGACCTCACCGTTGTAGACCAGGATGAAGCGCCCGCCCTCCGAGCACATCGGCTGGTTGGCGGCCGGCGACAGGTCCTGGATGGCCAGCCGGGTGAAGGCCAGCATGGCGTGGCCTCCCGGTTCCACCCACAGCCCCTCCATGTCCGGCCCGCGGTGGCGCAGCGCCCGGCGCATGCGCGTACCGCGCTCCCGCAGCTGTTCCTTCTCGATGGGATCGCGCTGCACGCTGCCGGCTATGCCGCACATCGCTGGAGCATACCACCGCGATCCGGTCGCTCGTAAGAATGCAGTGGCGGCTCTTCGAACCAGTGCACGCGCTCCGCGTCGGCTGATAATCTGTCGTCCTGCTGCATCATGGTGACTCTGATGTACACGCTCATTTGCAAGCGCGCGTACCTCCCGTTGCTGGACCGGATACGCGGCGTCCGCTTTCGCGAGACGCTGCGCGAGGCCGAGCGCAACCAGCACCTGTCGCTTGAAGAATTGCGCCTACTGCAAGACGCGAAGCTCCGCCGCATCCTTCAGCACGCAGAGCAACACTGCCCTTTTTATACCGAGTCGTTCCAGCGGGCGGGTGTCTCCGCGAAGGACATCCGCGGAGTCGGCGACCTTCCGAGAGTCCCCGCACTGACCAAGGCCGAGGTCTTCGAACATCGCGACCGGATGATCAGCAATGTCCGCGTGGGCAAGCTGTTCCGCGGCACGACCTCGGGATCCACCGGCATCGCAACTACCTTCTTCTACGACTCCAGTCATTCCGCCTGGGTAGAGGCTTGCCTGTGGCGCGGCCGGCGCTGGTGGGGCGTGGAGCGCGGCGACCGCCAACTGGTGCTCTGGGCGCGCCCGGTGGAAGAGAGCCTGCGCAGCGATCTGAAGACCGCCTTCAAGTATCGCCTGCGCAACTCGGTGCAGTTCGACACCTTTCGCGAGTTCGACGAAGCGCATGTCTCGCAGGTCGTGGCCACCTTGCGCAGCTTCCGTCCGGTCCTGGTCTACGGATACGGCTCCAGCGTTGCCCGCGTGGCGGAGGTGATGGGCAACCGCGGCGAGACTCTCTCCCGTCCGCCCCGTCTGGTGGAATACACCGCCGACCACATGTACGGCCCGGAACAAGAGACGGCGGCACGCGTCTTCTCCGCTCCGGTGGTTTCAGGCTACGGCGCGAGCGAGTGTGGTTCCGTCGGGCAGCAGTGCCCTGCGGGCAACATGCATATCTCCGTGGACCAGGCCGTGGTCGAGTTCCTGCGCCCGGACGGCAGCCCCGCGGCTCCAGGCGAGACCGCCGAGATCGTGCTGACCACGCTGAACAACTTCGGCATGCCGCTTATCCGCTATCGCGTCGGGGACCTCGGCTCCTGCTCGGCCGGGACCTGCCCCTGCGGGCGGGCGTTGCCGCTGATGTCGCTCCAGGCCGGGAAGGCGGTGGACCTGATCAGCACGTCGGCTCGCAGCGCAGTTTCCGCTCACGTGCTGGATTACGTGAACCTGTTCCTGCTGAAGCACGGGATTCGCGGCATCAAGCAGTTTTTCGTTGAGCAGCAAGCGCCCGATGTTTTCCAGCTCACCATCATCAAGGACGCACCCTTCGATCCGCGTTCCGTCGAGGTCTTCGTGGAGAAGATGCGCGCTTATCTGGGCGAGAGCATCCAGGTGCAAACCCGGTTCGCCGACGAGATTCCCCTGCAGCCCACGGGGAAACGGCGCTACTTTAAGAAGAGCTTCTAGCGCGGCCCACCTTCGGCGTCCTGAACTCCGTTTCCAAGACCCGGGTGATCACCGTGCAATCCTCCACCGCGCCAGCGGCGGAGCGGCCGGCGGTTCGTGCCGCCACAGTTGGCAAACGCCCCCTGCAGCACTGCTCGCCTTGGTCCTTCTCCCCAGGTCCATGACTCAGCGTCCTGACGCGATCTGGACGGCGCGCCGCAAGTCCTTGCCCCCTGCCAGCGCAGTCAGGCCGAGGGCGGCTGCGCCACCCAGCAGCAGCCACCAGCCGCCGGCGTCGAACTGGGTCAGCGCCAGCACGGCCGCGAAGATGCCCACTCCTGCTAGCAGCCGCCAAGGGCTGTACTCCAGCCGGAACACCCGCTGGCCGGCGACGTACATCACCACCGCCTCGCATCCGTATCCCACAAGCGCGGCCCAGGCTGCCCCGTACATTCCCCATCGCGGCACCAGGAGGAAGTTCAGTCCGACATTCGTCGCCACGGCGGTGGCGCTCACCATCCACAGCAGGTTCGTCCGTTTGGCCTGCAACGCCGACAGCTGGAAGAGCGAGAACAGCCCGTGCAGCAGATAGCCACCGATGATCCACGGCACCAAACGCCCGGCGTCGTGATAGCGAGGATCCATGACCGTCCGCACGAAATCCTGGGCGATCAGGGCTCCCAGGGCCGCCACCGCCGCGAGCATCAGGGCGAGGCCCGAGCTCACTCGACCCAGGACTCGTGGACCACTCTGAGTACCGGCCACATCAAAGAAGATCGGCGCCCAGGCTTGTGCCAGCGATGCGGTGAAGAGAGCCATTGCCATCCCCAGCACATGCGCAACGGAGTACAGGCCGACCTCGTTCAATCCCCGATAACGTTCCAGGATCACCCGGTCGGCGGCGGCCAGGGAAAGTGCCATGAGCTGGTAGGGCACGAGTGGCAGGGCGATGGCCAGAGTGGGACGCAAGAACCGCGAATCCCACCCTCCCCTCAGGTAGGAGCGCAGCAGATACACGGCGACAGCCGCTACCAGCACCGCAGCTATTAGCTTTCCGGTGAGCAGGCCAGCCGCCCCGCCACGCCGAACCACCACCCAGAAGATCACCGCTGCCGCGGTCGCCAGGAAGAACACGGTCGACAGAACCGCGTATTTCCGGGGCTGCTCCTCCGCTTGGTACAGAGCCATCCG
>CAYTPH010000114.1:0-8769 GCA_964439635.1 uncultured Terriglobales bacterium | reverse complement strand
CGGAGAGCGCCAGCGCATCGCCATCGCCCGCGCCCTGCTGAAGAACGCGCCGATTCTGATCCTGGACGAGGCCACGTCGGCGCTGGACGCCGAGTCGGAGGCCCTGGTGCAGTCGGCGCTGCAGAACCTGATGGAGGGCCGCACCGTCTTCGTCATCGCCCACCGGCTCTCCACCGTGCGCCGCGCCGACCGCATCATCGTGCTGGAGAACGGCACCATCACCGACCAGGGCAGCCACGACGACCTGCTCGGCCGCCTGGGAACCTACCGGCGGCTGTATGATTTGCAGTTCGTGGACATCGAAGCCCCGCAGCGCACCGCCGGGAGTCCGGACTAGACCATGCCCATCCGCTCCATGACCGCCTTCGCCAGCGTGAAAGGACAGGTGCACGACGGCCTGGCTTTCAGCCTGTCGCTCAAGTCGGTGAACCACCGCTTCCTCGACCTGCAACTGCGCATGCCCTCGCAGACCGACGCCCTGGAGATGAAGCTGCGCCGCGTGCTCAAGGACAAGCTGGCCCGCGGCCACGTGGACCTGACGCTCTCGGTGGAGCGCGGCTCGGTGAACAGCTTCTCGCTGAACAAGGACCTGGTGTCCGGCTACATCGGCGCCTACCGCGCCGCCGCCAAAGAGTTCGGCGTCGCCGGCGACCCCGACCTGAACGCCATCCTCCGGATCCCCGGCGCTCTGGGCGGGGCCGAGGAGTACAACGACGAGGCCTTCGAGGCCGCCGTGCTGGCCCGGCTGGACGAGGCCATCGGCCTGCTGAACGCCATGCGCGACGAGGAGGGCCGCGGCATCGAGCGCGAGCTGCGCGAGCGCCTTTCCCACCTGGAGCAGGCCACCAGGGAGGTGGAGAAGCTGCGTGCCGCCGTCTCCCGCGCCTACCTCGAAAAGGTGCAGGCGCGCATGAAGGAGTTGATCGGCGCCCATGCCGACCAGGACCGCATCCTGCAGGAGGCCGCCATGCTGGCCGAGCGCAGCGACATCCAGGAAGAGCTGGCCCGCATGCTGACCCACATCCAGCACTTCCGCGGCCTGCTCGACTCCCGCGGCGAAGCCGGCAAGAAGCTCGACTTCCTGCTCCAGGAGATGAACCGCGAGGCCAACACCCTGCTCTCCAAGACCGCCGGCGTGGCCGGCGAGGGCCTGCGCATCACCGAGCTGGGGCTGAAGATGAAGGCCGAGATCGAGAAGGCCCGCGAGCAGGTGCAGAACATCGAATGAGCCTGGTCTTCATCATCTCGGCGCCGTCGGGCTCGGGCAAGAGCACCCTCATCGACAGCCTGCGCCGCATCGTGCAGGGCCTGGAGTTCTCCATCTCCTACACCACGCGCCGGCCGCGCGGCTCCGAGGTCAACGGCCGCGACTACTACTTCGTCAGCCGCGAGGAGTTCGAGCGCATGATCCAGCGCGACGAATTCCTGGAGCGCGCCGACGTCTTCGGCAACTACTACGGCACCGCCCGCCGCTTCCTGGACGACGCCCGCAAGCGCGGCAACGACCTGCTGCTCGACATCGACGTCCAGGGCGCCGCCCAGATCAAGCACAAGCTGCCCGAGGCCATCAGCATCTTCATCCTGCCGCCCTCGCGCGAGGAGCTGGAGCGCCGCCTGCGCCGCCGCACCAAGGCCGACGCCGAGATGGGCGGCGACCCCATCAGCGACGATGTCATCGCCCGCCGCCTCCACACCGCCACCCGCGAGATTGAGAAATATCACAGTTACGCGTATATTCTGGTCAACGACCAGCTGGAACAATCCATCGACGAACTGAAGGACATCGTGTTGGCGGAGCGGCTGCAGCGGTCCGGCCAACCCCTCTCCCCCGACCAGCGCAAGATGGTGGAAGTGGCCCAGCGGTGCCAGCAAACGAATGCGACGGAACGGCTGCAGCCCATCCTGAAGTCGTTCGGGTTGAGGTAGAGAACAGAGGCGATCATGGAAGGATTCGACAGCAACTACCGGTACATCCTGGTGGCGGCGCGGCGCGCCCGGCAGATCCAGTCCGGCGCCCGTCCCCTGGTCGAGACGCACTCCCGCAAGCCCTGCAAGATCGCGCGGCAGGAGATCGAGGCCGGCCTGGTGAAGTACGTCATCGGCGAGCAGCCCAAGCCGGCGCTGGCCGTGGCCAACGAGTTCTTTGATCAAGCACTGGCCGCCCGGAAGTAGGTCCGGCCGCTGAAGCGAAAGCGGCGGCCGCGAATCTAATACCTGTATGAAAGTAGCCCTTGGCGTCTGCGGCGGCATCGCGGCCTACAAGGCCGCGGAACTGGTGCGCCAGCTCCAGGACCGCGGGGTGCGCGTGCAGGTCATCATGACCCGCGCGGCGCAGGAGTTCGTGCGGCCGCTCACCTTCGCCGCCCTGTCGGGCGAGAAGGTCATCACCGACATGTTCGGCTCCGAGGCCGGGCAGCCCAACCTGGATTCCGCCGTCGAGCACATCGCCGTCGCCCAGGGCATCGACGCCCTGGTGGTCGCCCCCGCCACCGCCGACACCCTCGCCAAGTTCGCCCACGGCCTGGCCGACGATTTCCTCTCCACGCTCTTCCTGGCTACCACCGCTCCTGTCGTCGTCGCTCCCGCCATGAACGTCAACATGTGGGAGAACACGGTCACGCAGGAGAACCTGCGCAAGCTGCGGGAACGCGGCGTGCGCGTGGTGGAGCCGGACAGCGGCTACCTGGCCTGCGGCATGACCGGGCCGGGACGCCTGGCCGCCAACGAGACCATCGTGGCCGCCGTCATGGAGGCGCTGGGCGCGCACCAGGACCTGGTGGGCGAGACCGTCATGATCACCGCCGGGCCCACGCGCGAGCCCATCGATCCGGTGCGCTTCATCGGCAACCGCTCCAGCGGCCGCATGGGATACGCCTTGGCCGAGGCGGCGTTGCGCCGCGGCGCGCGCGTCGTGCTCATCAGCGGCCCGGTGGCGCTGCCTCCGCCGGGCGCCGCCGAGTACGTCGGCGTGGAGACCGCCGAGGCCATGCGCCAGGCGGTGCTCAAATACCTGCCCAGCGCGACCATCGTCATCAAGGCCGCCGCCGTCGCCGATTACCGTCCCAAGGACACGGCCGAGCGCAAGATCAAGCGCAAGGGCCCGCTGACGCTGGAGCTGGAGCCCACCCAGGACATCCTGGCCGAGGTGGGGCGCAAGCGCGAGTCGCAGCTGGTGATTGGCTTCGCCGCCGAGACCGACAACGTCCTGGAGAACGCCCGCAAGAAGCTCGAGTCCAAGAACATCGACGCCATCGTGGTGAACGACGTCTCGCGGCCCGGCATCGGCATGGATTCCGAGCGCAACCAGGTCACCATCCTCACCCGCGAGGAGCGCATCGACGTCCCCGAGATGAGCAAGTGGGAGGTCGCGCACCGCGTCCTCGACGCCGTGGTCAAGCTCCGCGCCCATCGCGGCGCGCCTGTGCCCCGCAACTGATGCCCCTGGATCCCCGAACCAAAGAACAACTCGCCGCCCGCCTGCGCTACTACAAAGACCTGGGCGTGCACGACTTCTACCGGAGAGGTGTGGCACAGCCGCCCTCGGCTGTGACCGAAGAAATGGAAGGAGCGCCGCCGCCCTCGGCGGCGCTCGACAAGCCCGCCGCCCTCCGCGCCATCCGCGACGACCTGGGCGACTGCACCCGCTGCATCCTGCACAAGCTGGGCCGCAAGCAGATCGTCTTCGGCGTGGGGCATCCCGAAGCCGAGCTGATGTTCGTCGGCGAAGGCCCGGGCGCCGACGAAGACGACCAGGGCGAGCCCTTCGTCGGGCGCGCCGGCCAGCTGCTCAATAAGATGATCGCCGCCATGGGCCTCAGGCGCGAGGACGTCTACATCGGTAACGTGGTCAAGTGCCGCCCGCCCGGCAACCGCACCCCCGAGCGCGAGGAGTGCGACACCTGCTCGCCCTTCCTGCTGCGCCAGATCGACGTGATCCGGCCCCGGGTCATCGTGGCCCTGGGCGCGGTGGCAGCCAAGAACCTGCTCGGCCTGAACGATTCCATGGCCTCCATGCGCGGCCGCCTCTACGACTTCCGCGGCGCCAAGCTGGTGGTCACCTACCACCCTGCGTATCTCCTCCGCGACCCCCGCCAGAAGGGCGAGGCCTGGAAGGACCTGCAGATCGCCATGCGCGAGCTGGGGCTGAAAGTCTCATCGCGCAAGCCTGAGTAGCTCTATCATTTCAGAACATTCCGAGCGCAGCGAGGAATCGCTACCCGAAGCTTACTTCCGTGGATAGGGCTCCCTCGCTCCGCTCGGGATGTTAGGAAAAAAGCCCATGCCCCTCTTCTGCGACGTCGCGCTCCCCGTGCCGCTCGATTCCGTCTTCACCTATCGAGTGGACGGGGCGGAGCCGGTGGTGGGTGGGCGGGTGCTGGTGCCGTTCCGCAACCAGCGCATGTCGGGCGTGGTCACGGCGCTGCACGACAACGAGCCGCAGGTGCAGACCAAGAACATCGTCGAGGTGCTGGACGCGGCGCCGGTCCTGGAAGAGCCGCTGCGGCGGCTGGCAGAGTGGATCGCGCAGTACTACATCGCGCCGCTGGGCGAGGTGTACCGCGCCATGCTGCCGCTGCAGGCGGAGCTGAAGCGGGCGCGGCAGGTGCGGATCACGCAGGCCGGCTGGGAGGCGCTGCACGCCGGGGCCGAGCAGGGAAGCTCGCGGCGGTCGCGGCGCTCCGAGGACGAGCTGATGGCCGAGTACCGCGTCCTGAACTACCTGGCGACGCGGGAGCGCGCGCGGGAGGAAACCTTGCGGGCAGCCACCAAGGCCAGCCGGGCGACGCTCGAGGCGGTCCTGCGCAAGAAGTGGGCGGTGCTAGAGGACGTTTCGGCGGTGCGCGATGCCGCGCGCCTGGTGGACATCGCAGTCCTCAAAGACGTCAGCGGCAAGCTCAACGACAACCAGCGCACCATCGTCGAAACCCTGGCGGCTTCGGGCGGGCGCGCCGCGGTGGAGCTGCTGCGCGGCCTGGAAGTGCCGCGGACCACGCTGCAGACGCTGGTCAAGCGTGGCATCGTCCAGATCGAGCAGGAGCCGGAGAGCTTCACCGTCTCGCGCATGGTGGCCAAGGGCGGCATCGAGTTCCCGCTGAACGCGGCGCAGCAGGCGGCGCTGCGGCAGGTCCAGGAATCGTTTGAGGCCGGCAAGTTCTCGGTGACGCTGCTGCACGGCGTGACCGGCTCGGGCAAGACGGCGGTGTACCTGTCGGCGATGAAGCAGGTGCTGGCCGCCGGGCGCGGCGCCATCCTGCTGGTGCCGGAGATCGGGCTGACCCCGGCGGCGGCCGCCAACCTCTACGAGATCTTCGGCGAGCAGGTGGCCATCCTGCACTCGGCCCTGACCGCCGACGAGCGCGCCGAGCAGTGGCACCGCATCCGCCGCGGCGACGCCCGCATTGTGGTGGGCACGCGCTCGGCGGTGTTTGCGCCGGTGCGCGACCTGGCGCTCATCGTGGTGGACGAGGAGCACGACTCGAGCTACAAGCAGGAGGAGACGCCGCGCTACCACGGCCGCGACGTGGCGGTCATGCGCGGCAAGCTGGAGCACGCCGCCGTCGTCCTCAGCTCGGCCACGCCCGCCCTCGAAACCTATTCCAACGCGGTGAACAAGAAGTACGCCCACCTGGAGCTGCGCCAGCGGGTGGAGCAGCGGCCGCTGCCCGAGGTCGAGGTGGTGGACATGCGCGCCGAGTTCCAGGAGACCGGCGAGCAGCAGGTCATCTCGCGGCGGCTGACGGAAGAGATCGCCGACCGCCTGGGCCGCGGTGAGCAGGCGATGGTGCTGCTGAACCGCCGCGGGTTCTCGTCGCTGGTGCTCTGCCGCGAGTGCGGCGACAGCATGCAGTGCAAGAACTGCGCCATCGCCCTTACCCACCACAAGCGAGAGAACTCGATGGTGTGCCACTACTGCGGATATCGGGCGCGGGTGCCGAAGTCGTGCCCCAAGTGCGGCAGCGAGTACGTTTTTTTTCTGGGGAGCGGGTCGGAGAAGCTGGAGGCGCTGCTGCACGGCAGCTTCCCCCAGGCGCGGATCGCGCGGCTGGACCGCGATACGGTGCGGACGCGGGAGGATTTCGAGCAGGTCTTGAGCGCCTTCGACGCGGGCGAATTCGACATATTGGTCGGCACGCAGATGATCGCCAAGGGACACGACATCCATGGGGTGACGCTGGTGGGGGTGGTGGGGGCGGACTTCGCGCTCAGCTTCCCCGATTTCCGCGCCGCGGAGCGGACATTTCAGTTGCTGACGCAGGTGGCGGGGCGTGCCGGGCGGGGTTCCACGCCGGGCAAAGTGGTGCTGCAGACCTTCTTTCCCGAGCACTACGCCATCCAGTTCGCCACCAAGCACGACTACGACGGCTTCTCGCAGAAGGAGCTGCGCTACCGCTCTTGGATGTATTACCCGCCGTTCAGCGCGCTGGCCAACGTCCTGGTGCGCAGCGAAAAGGTGGAAGAGGCGCTGCGGTGGGCGGGGACGTTGGGGCGTTGGTTCGAGAAGACGCCGCATCCGGGCGTGCGGGTGATGGGCCCGGCGGCGGCGCCGCTAGTGCGGCTGAAAGGCGAGCACCGCTTCCATTTCGTGCTCAAGTCGCAGAGCCGGGGGAAGTTGAATGGGCTGCTGCGGGCGATGCAGGCGCATGCGGCGGAGCAGAAGGTGCCACGGGGGAATCTGGTGGTGGACGTGGATGCGGTGTCGCTGTTGTGAGTGCTCAATCGCCCGCTGAAGCAGGCTCTTCGCGGAACCGCTGATCTCCCACCGCTTCGCGGTGGGCTACTTTCAAGCGCCCTTCGGGCTCAGCTCCGTGCCTCCGTGTCTCCGTGGTGTGGTTCTATCGCAGGCTGATGAGGCCGGCTTCGTGGAAGGGGGCAGGGACGAAGGTCAGCAGGAGCATGGCCAGCCCCAGCAGGGCGACGCGGCGGCGGGTAGGGTCCAGCTCCGGGTAGTGCGGGACATTGGGGTGGCGCATGCCGGTGATCAGGACCATGGCCGCCCACACCAGCCATCCCACCCAGAAGACAGCCATCACCCCCAGCACCAGCACGGAGACGCGCGAGATGCTGCGGTGCCACCGCGGGGTGATGGCGTAGATGATGTGCCCGCCGTCCAGCTGTCCGCCGGGCAGCAGGTTGAGCGCCGTGGCGAACATCCCCACCCAGGCGGCCAGGGCGGTGGGATGCAGGTACACCTGGTTCAGGTCCCAGCGCGCCATGTGCCCCAGCCCCGGTACGAGCGACACGATCTGCTGTGTCAGCGAAAACACCAGGGGATAACCGAGCTGGATGTCCGAGGGCGGGATGCGCGGCGGCATCGGCTTGGAGAGGGCGAGCGAGAAGGCCAGCGCAACCAGGGCAACGATGAACCCGGCGATGGGCCCGGCGATGCCGATATCGAACAGCGCCTGCCGCGAGCGGATGGGCGACTTGATGCGGATGAACGCGCCCAGCGTCCCGATCAGCGTCGGCGCCGGTATGAAGTAGGGCAGGGTGGCGTAGACGCGGTAGCGCCGGCACATGAGGAAGTGCCCCATCTCGTGGGTCATGAGGATGGTCATCAGGGTGACGCAGAAGGGTACGCCCAGCAGCAGGCGCGACGGGCGGTGCAGGATCCAGCCCCAGGGGAAGAGACTGCCCCGCAGGGAGAAGGCCGGCAGGTCGTGGTCGAAGTGGAACTGGAGCTGCGCCCCCACCACCAGGGTGGTCAGGACGGTCAGCAGGAACAGGACGATATGGAGAGCGTAATTGCGGCGGGGCGGGCGGACGATGAAGATCTCGACCGGGCGGGCGTCTTCGTAGGCTGGCAGCGGCGGATTCGGTTCCGACATGAAGGGGTGACTGGCGGCGTCGGCGGCCAGTGGCGCTCGGGCGCTAATCGATGGACTGCAGTTCCTTGCCGGGCTTGAAGCGGACGGCCTTGCCCGGGGGGATGTTGACCTCGGCGCCGGTGCGCGGGTTGCGCCCGATGCCGGTCTTGCGCGGGCGCACGTTGAACACGCCGAAGCCGCGCAGCTCGATGCGGTCGCTTCGCGCCAGCGCCCGCTTCATGGAGTTGAAAACCGTTTCCACCGCCATCTCGGCCTTGGTCTTGGTCAGGCCGGTCTTGTTCACCACTTCGTTGATAATGTCGAGTTTGATCACAAGCACGCTCCCGGCCGCGGCCCGGCCCCACCCGAGCCCGCGTTCCAGTTTTTCAGACGGCGATAACTCACAGATGCTAGAGGGTTTACCTCGGCTTGTCAATCAACGGCTTGTACCCGTATAGTGGGCTCACCTTTCCAGCCCAGGAAGCTAGAACCAGCCCCACCGTCCACCGAACGAAGGAGAAGCATGCTCAAGAGCGACCGCTGGATCCGCCGCATGGCCCTGGAACACGACATGATCAACCCCTTCAGCGAGAAGCAGGTCAGCCAGGGAGTGATCAGCTACGGGGTCTCCAGCTACGGCTACGACCTGCGCGTGGCCGACGAGTTCAAGATCTTCACCAACGTGATGGGCGCGGTAGTGGATCCCAAGCATTTCGACGAGAAGTCGTTCGTGACGGTGCGGACGGAGTGCGCCATGATCCCGCCCAACTCCTTCGCCCTGGCGCGCAGCGTGGAGTACTTCAAGATCCCCCGCGACATCCTGACCGTGTGCGTGGGCAAGAGCACCTACGCGCGCTGCGGCATCATCGTGAACGTCACCCCCTTCGAGCCGGAGAGGGAAGGCTTCGACACCCTGGAGCTCTCCAACACCACCCCCCTGCCGGCCAAGATCTACGCCAACGAA
>CAYTPH010000113.1:0-8780 GCA_964439635.1 uncultured Terriglobales bacterium | reverse complement strand
ACACCATCACCGCCAAGTACGTCGGCCAGTCGGCGAAGAAGATCGCGGAAATGGCCGGGCTCAAGGTCCCCGACAACACCCGCGTGCTCATCGCCGAGCTGAAGGGCGTAGGCCGCGAGTATCCGCTCTCGGCCGAGAAGCTTTCGCCGGTGCTGGCGCTGTATTTCGTGAAGGACCGCGCCGCCGCCTTCGACATCTGCCACGCCCTGCTTCGTTTCGGCGGCCTGGGACACACCGCCGCCGTCCACAGCCGCGACGACCAGGTGATCCGCGACTACGGCCTGCGCATGCCCGCCGGACGGGTGGTGGTGAACAGCCCCTCGCCGCACGGCTCCATCGGCCTATCCACGAACCTCTTTCCGGCGATGACGCTGGGCTGCGGCGCTCCCGGCGGCAACATCACCAGCGACAACATCTCGCCCATGCACCTGGTGAACCTGCGGCGCGTGGCCTACGAAGCGCGCCCGGTCACCACCAAGCAGGTGGTCGCGGTAGCTTCCGTTCCGGCGCCGGCGGCGGAGCATGGCTGCGCCTGCAGTGCCGCGCAGCAAAGCCAGCCGGCCGTCGCCGCCCCGATGTAGCCGGCGGAGGAGCGGGTGTCGGTCTCGCTGGCCATCGAGCGTTTCCTGGCGGAGAAGAAGACCGGAGCGGCGGCGGCCCCCGCACCGCCGAAGGCGGCTGTGCCACAAGCTGCGGCGGCGGCTGTGCCACAGGTCGCCTACCAGCCCAAGGCCCGCCCGGTGGACTTCGTCAGTGAGGCCGAGATCCGCGCCGCCTTGCGCCGCAAGGAGAAGATCCTGGTGGGCAAGAAGACCATCATCACCCCGGCTGCGCGTGATTTGGCGCAGGAGTACGATATCCTCGTAGTCGCCGAGTAGGCTGTTCCCGGGCCGCCATCATCCATGCAAGACGACCTCAGCTCGCTGAAAGACGACATGCTGGCCTTCATCGAGGGCCACGGCCTGCGCCGCTTCATCGGCTACGTCTCCGACGACGTGCAGAGCGTCATGGCCGATCCCGCCGAGCATCCCGACGGCTGGAAGGACCTGGTGGAGATCGCCAAGGCCTCCGGCTCCTCCTTCGTCACCATGAGCGACTTCGTGCTGGAGAAGGAGGACGTGGACTTCCTCATCGACCGACTGAAGCAGGTCCCCTATCCCGACGACGAGGACATCGAGGAAGCCCGCCTGCTGCGCGCCTACATCAGTAAGACCGGTTTCGTGCAGGTGGGCTGGCCCTACCAGGGCACCATGTTCCTCTACGAGCTCTCCACCGACTGGTACGACCGTTATCAACGCCTGGTGGACCTGGCGGAAGAGATGGGCGGCATCGTCATCGACGAAACCGGCCCCAACGACGAAGACTGACGTGCGCTGGCGTACCCTTTCGGCCGACCCCCTCCAGGTCCAGCGCCTTTCCCGCGAAGCTTCCCTCGATCCCGTGATCGCCCGCCTGCTGGTGCAGCGCGGCTTGCACTCCGCCGCCGAGGCCGAGCGCTTCCTGCATCCCCGGCTCGAGCACCTGCACTCGCCCTTCCTGATGTCGGGCATGAAGCCGGCTTTGGAGCGGCTGCTGGCCGCCATCGAGCGGAAAGAAAAGGTCCTCATCTACGGCGATTACGACGTGGACGGCACCACCGCCGTGGTCATCCTCAAGGAGGCCATCGAGCTGTGCGGCGGCCTTGCCACCTTCCACGTGCCCCACCGCATCCGCGAGGGCTACGGCATGAAGGACGACGTCATCGAGCGCGCCGCCGACGACGGCGTGCGCCTCATCGTCAGCGTGGACACCGGCATCCGCGCCTTCGCCGCCGCCGAGACCGCCCGCCGCGTGGGCGTGGACCTGATCGTCACCGACCACCACCTGGCCGGCGACGCCGTCCCCGACGCCCTGGTGGTTCTGAACCCCAACCAGCCCGGCTGTGAGTATCCCTGCAAGGCGCTGTGCGGCGCCGGCGTGGCCTTCAAACTCATCCAGGCGCTCCTCGAGAAGACCGGACGCGAGCGCCTGCTGCCCTCGTTCCTGAAGATGGTGGCCATCGCCACCGTCGCCGACGCGGTACCGCTGGTGGGCGAGAACCGGGTCATCGCCAAGCTGGGGCTGGAGGGTCTGCGCAGCGCGGTGAACCCCGGACTGAAGGCGCTCATCGAGGTGGCGCAACTCAACCGGGGCAAGCGTCTGACCGCCGGCGACGTGGCGTTCCGCCTGGCGCCGCGCCTGAATGCCGCCGGACGCATGGACGTGGCCCCGGACGTCATCGACCTGTTCACCACCCAGGACCCGGAACGCGCCCGCGAGATCGCCGCCCGCCTCAACCAGCTCAACGCCGACCGCCAGCAGGAGGAGAAGAAGATCTGCGAGCAGTTCGAGCAGCGCCTGCAGGACGAGCCGGCGCTGGCTGAGGCCTACTGCATCGTGGTGGATGGCGAGGGCTGGCACCGCGGGGTGATCGGCATCGCCGCCACCCGCGTGGTCGAGCGCCACTGCCGCCCGGCGCTGGTGGTGGCCCGCGACGGCGACGACGCCCACGGCTCCGGCCGCTCCATCGCCGCCTTCCACCTGCACCAGGCCCTGGAATCGTGCGCCGGCCTGTTCACCCGCTTCGGCGGGCACGCGCACGCCGTCGGCTTCGGCCTGCCCTCCGCCCGCATTCCTGAACTGCGCGCCGCTCTCGACGCCTACGCCCGCACCTGCCTGACGCCCGCCGATTTCGAGCCGTCCCTGGAGATCGACGGCGAGGTGGAGCTGTCGCATGTGACGCCCGACCTCTATCGCGTCCTGCAGCAGCTCGAGCCCTTCGGCATGGAAAACCCCGAGCCGGTGTTCGCCGCCCTCAACGCGCGGCTCGGCCTGCCGGCCCGCGTGATCAAGGAGAAGCATCTGAAGCTACGGCTGGTGCAGGGAAACGGCCGCGGCTTCGAAGCCCTCGGCTGGCGCATGGCCGACCGCCTGGCCGCCGAGCCCCTGGTCCCCAACGACCACCTCGACGTGGCTTTCACCCTCGACTACAACGACCACCCCGACTTCGGCGGGCTGCAGCTTGTCCTGTGCGACTACAAGAAAGCCGGCGTCGCCGTGGCATCCCGTTAAGCTCAATTAGCCAATCCACCACGGAGGCACGGCGGAGGCCTTTTGCCTTTCCCCGTGTCTCCGTGGTGGGTTTTGCCTTTCGCTCGCGACCCGCGACCCGCCGCTCGCGACTAGAATAGAGACGGATGAACATCCCCCGGCTCCGCTACTGGTTCGGCTTCGGCGCCATCGCCGTCGCCCTCATCTCGGTCGGCTTCTACCTCTACGGCCAGTACCGCATCCGCCGGGCCCTCCAGGAGGTCCCCGCGAAGCTGGGGATCAACATCCAGCAGAGCACGGAGGGCTTCACTCTCTCCAAGTCGGAAGGCGGGCGGACTCTGTTCCAGGTGAGCGCCAAGAAGGCGCTACAGTTCTCCCAGGGCGGCAAGGCCGAGCTGCACGACGTGAACATCGTGGTCTACGGGCGCAAGTCTGACCGCTTCGACCAGATCTACGGCGAGCGCTTCGAGTACAACCCCCAGACCGGTGACATCATCGCCCAGGGCGAGGTGCACATCGACCTGGAGTCACACGCCGAGGGGCCGCGCAGCCCCGACCAGGCCCCGCCCACCGAGATGCAGAACCCCATCCACCTGAAGACCAGCGGCGTGGTCTTTAACCAGAAGACCGGCTTCGCCGCCACCGACCAGGTGATCGAGTTCCGCATCCCCCAGGCTTCCGGCTCGGCCAAAGGCGCCTTCTATGATTCCAAAAACAACATCATCAACCTACAATCGCAGGTGCGGCTGAAGACCACCGGCAAGGACGGCGCGGTGATCACCGCCGAGCACGGCACCATCACCGCCGAGCCCCGCCGCGCGGTGCTCAGCGTGGTGAAGGTCGAGCGTCCCAACGACAGCTTCACCGCTGACCAGGTACAGGTCTTCCTCAACCAGCGCAACGAGGTGGAGCGGCTGCTGGCCAGCGAGGGCGTCCAGGCCGTCTCCCGCACCGCCAACCTGCGTGCCCCCCAGGCCGAGTTCTTCCTCTCCAGGAACCGCTTGAACAACGTGGTGGTCTCCGGCGGGGTCACTTTCGCCGCTACCGGCTCGCAACCGGCGCAGGGTTCGGCGCAGCGCCTGCTGCTGACCTTCAAGGGACAGAATGAGCTGGACCAGGTGCAGGCCTCGGGCAATGCGAACGTCATCCAGCCGCAGAAGGGCAAGTCGGCGGAGACGGTGGAGATCGCCGCCGACACCGTGACCGCCTTCTTGCGCCAGACCCGCCTCGACCGCGCCGAAACCCAGGGCAGGTCCCAGATCGCGGTACGGCCCGCCGCGGCGGGCGAGCCCACCACCACCATCACCGCCGGCCGGTTCGACGTGGACTTCGACGCCCGCGGCCGCATGCGTACGGTCCGCGGCCAGCCGGATGCGCGCATCGTCTCCTCCACCCCCGGCCAGCCCGACCGCGTCAGCACCAGCCGCGAGCTGTCCGTGACCTTCGCCCCCCAGGGCGGCATCGCCAACATCGTCCAGCAGGGGAACATGGAGTACGTGGAAGGGCAGCGCAAGGCCACCGCTGAGCGCGGCCGCTATCTCCCCAACGAGGGTGTCCTGGTGCTGACCGGCTCCCCGCGGGTCTCCGAGGGCGGCCTGTTGCTCACCGCCAACACCGTCCGCGTGAACCGCAAGACCGGCGACGCCAACGCCGAAGGCGACGTGAAGACCACCTACAACGACGTCCGCCCGCAGCCCTCCGGCGCGCTGCTGGCCGCCGGCGACCCCATCCACGTGACCGCCGCCGCCGTGGCAGTCCGCCGCGATGCCCAGACCGCCCGCTACAGCGGCGGCGCACGCCTCTGGCAGGGCGCCAACATCGTCCAGGCGCCGGTCATCACCTTCGACCGCGGCACCCGGGACGTGCTGGCCGAGGGCCAGGGCCCGCAGTCGGTCTCCACCGTCTTCGTCCAGGCCGACAACCAGGGCCGGGTAACGCCGGTGAACGTCACCGGCTCCAAGCTCAGCTACCAGGATGCCCTGCGCCGCGCCCGTTTCGAGGGCGGCGTGGTCCTCAAAGGGGCGGACGCCACCATGACCGCCGGCCACATCGACGTCTTCCTGCTGCCGCAGGGCCAAGCCCGCCCCGGCAAGGGCCCCGCCAGCCCCTCTCAGCTTGAGAGAGTACTAGCCGAGGGCGATGTCGAGATCCAGCAGGCCAGCCGCCGCGCCCAGGGCGACCGCCTGACCTACACCCCCCAGGACGGCCGATTTGTCCTGGTGGGCGGTCCGCCTAGCATTTTTGATGCCGAACGCGGCTATGTTCGGGGCGATTCCTTGACCTTCTATTCTCGCGATGGTAGGGTGGTCGTAGGCAGCAACAACTCGACCCGTACTGTCACCCAGACGCGAGTTGACAAGTAAATGCAGACCCTGGCGACTGACGAGATCGGCAAAAGCTATCGGGGTCGCAGGGTGGTCAACGGGGTCAGCCTCCACATCAACCAGGGCGAAGTCATAGGTCTTCTGGGCCCCAACGGGGCCGGCAAGACCACCAGTTTCTACATGATCGTCGGCCTGACGCCCCCCGATACGGGCCGCGTCCTGGCCGACGGCGAAGACATCACCGGCGTGCCTATGTACTTGAGGGCACGGAACTTCGGCATCAGCTACCTGCCCCAGGAGCCATCCGTCTTCCGCAAGCTGACGGTGGAGGAGAACATCCTGGCGGTGCTGGAGGCACAGCCCATCTCCTGGCACGAGCGCCGGGAGCGCATGGAGCGGCTGATCGACCAGCTGGGGCTGGGGTACATCCGCCGCAACCGGGGATACGCCCTTTCGGGCGGCGAGCGCCGCCGGGTCGAGATCGCGAGGTGCCTGTGCATCTCGCCCAAGTTCATCCTGCTGGACGAGCCGTTCTCGGGCATCGACCCCATCGCCGTCCTCGACCTGCAGAAGATCATCTTCGATCTGAAGGCCAGTGGCATCGGGGTGCTGATCACCGACCACAACGTCCGCGAGACCCTGTCGGTCACCGACCGGGCCTACATCATCAACGAGGGGCGGATCTTCCGCTTCGGCACGCCGGAACAGCTGGGCAACGACCCCGAGGTGAAGCGTGTCTACCTGGGCGAGAGTTTCTCGTTGGTCTAGGGCCGGGAACCAGAGCCGCAAATGCCCGGCAGGTAACGGTTACTGAGGTTTCACCCGGCGCCGCGGTGGCGCTGGTTAACATAGGGGAACTGTAGTAGCTTCCGCTTTTCGGGATTCATGGTCTTACTCCAGCACAAACTGAACGTAAAGCTCAGCCAGAAGCAGATCCTTACGCCTGGCCTGGTGCAGATGGTGTCGGTCCTGGCGCTCAACAAGCTTGAGCTGAAGGACATGATCAACGCCGAGATGGTGGAGAACCCGGTGCTGGAGGAGCTGGATTCGCAGGTGCCTCTGCTGGACGAAGTGGCCGCCCGCGAGGAAGAGCGCGAGCGCGAGAGCCAGACCGCCCCCGCCGAGGAGCCGGTCATCGCCCAGGAGAAGAAGGACCCCTTCGAGGAGATCGACTTCGGCAGCTTCTTCCAGGAATACCTCGACCCCGGCTACCGCACGCCTTCGGAATCGGAATACGTCGAAAAGCCCTCGTTCGAGAACTTCCTTTCCAAGCCCAGCACCCTGACCGACCATCTGATGTGGCAGCTGGGGTCGCTGATGAATGTGCGCCCCGAGGTCAAGGAGGCGGCCGAGCTGGTGATCGGCAACCTGAACGAGGACGGTTACCTGATCGCCACCGACGAGGAACTGCTGGGGCTGGAGCCGGTGAACGGCCATCCGCCGGTGGAGGAGCCGGCGCCGGACGTACCGACCGGGGCCGAGGCGGACGCCATCCTGGCGGAGGAACTGGGGCTGGAGGAGCCCGCCGCCGACCATGGAGTCGAGTACCCGCAAGCCGAACTGGAGACTGAGCCGGAGCTGGCCGACGGGGTACCAGAAGAAGCAGCAGCCGTGCCGCCCGACAACGTGGTCGCCATCAACGGCGGGCGGGTCAACCCCTATCCCCAGGTGACCTTTGACCGGGCGGCGCTGCACGAGGCCATCCAGCTGGTGCAGCAGATGGACCCGGTGGGGGTGGCGGCGCGCGACATGCGCGAGTGCCTGCTGGCCCAGCTCCGCTACCAGCAGCACGTTCGCACCCAGCAGAACCTGAACGGCGAGACCGCGCAGACCATCCAGGACGCCATCGCCATCGTCGACCAGCACCTGCGGGCGCTGCAGCTCAAGCAGCACAAGGAGATCGCGCGCGCCATCGGCCGGCCCCTGGAGGCGGTCATGCAGGCGCTGGACTACATCAAGACCCTCGATCCGCGGCCCGGCCTGCGCTACAACCAGGTGCAGACCCGCCTGATCGAGCCCGACGTCTTCTACGTGAAGCAGGGCGACGAGTACCTGGTGCTGATGAACGACGACGACCTGCCGACGCTCCGCCTGAATCCCACCTACAAGAAGCTGCTGAGCCGGGAGGCGGCGGAGAAGGACGTCCGCAATTACGTCAAGGAGCGCTACAAGTCGGCCATCCAGCTCATCAAGAACATCGAGCAGCGCAAGCAGACCATCCTCAAGGTCTGCTACGCCATCATCGGCCGGCAGCGCGAGTTCCTGGACCGCGGCATCGATCAGTTGAAACCCATGATGATCAAGGAGGTGGCCGAAGAGATCGGCGTGCATCCCTCCACCGTCAGCCGGGCGGTGGCCAACAAGTACGCGCACACGCCGCAGGGCGTCTTCGAGCTCCGCTACTTCTTCAGCGAGAGCGTGCAAGGGCCCGAGGGCGGCGGCACCTCGCTGCTGATCCTGAAGCGGCGCGTCAAGAAGCTCATCGAAGAAGAAGACCCCACCCGGCCGCTGACCGACGAGCAGATCACCCGCATCCTGCAATCGCAGGGTATCCAGGTGACCCGCCGCACGGTGGCGAAGTACCGGGAGGACATGAAGATCCCGAGCACGCACCAGCGCAGGGTCAAGACGTAGCCGTTGTACAGCCGCCTGCGGCGCCGCCCGGCGCACGCAGACGACTCCGTGGTAGCTGCCCCGTGTCCCATCAAGGCCGTCGTGGGGGACGGAGAGGGAGCGGGGCCCAGGAGGAGTCCATGAACGTGGAATACACCGGCAGGCAGTACGAGATCACTCCCAACATCCGCAAGCAGGTCGAGACCGGACTCGGCAAAATCCAGAAGATCCTCAGCACCCACTTCGAGACCCACGTGATCCTGGCGTCGGAGAAGCACCGCTACATCGCCGAGATCACGCTGGACGTGCGCAACTCGAAGATCGTGGGGGCCAGCGAGGCCACCGACATGACCGCCGCCATCGGCGAGGCCCTGGACCGCATCGAGCGCCAGGCGGTGAAGTACAAGAGCCGCTGGCGCGACCTGAAGCGCAAGCCGCGCAAAGGCGGCAAGAAGTGGAACGGGGAGGCCAGCCGCGAAGCGGAAAGTCTGGCCGTGGGCGCCAGCATAAGCGCCGCCGTCCCCGTGGTGGTGCACGCCTTTCCCCCCGTCGTGCGCACCGCCGAAGCCCACGTCAGCAAGGACGAGGAGTCGGTAGCCATGCGCCCCATGAGCCTGGAGGAGGCGGTGAAAGAGGCGGAGTTCCGCGACCGCGACGTGTTCGTCTTCCGCGACAACACCGGCAAGGTGAAGGTCCTGCACCGCAAACGCGACGGCAAGATGGAGCTGATCGAGGCGCCATAGAACGCCGGAAGTTCCCAACAGGGCGCGGCCA
>CAYTPH010000112.1:2525-8794 GCA_964439635.1 uncultured Terriglobales bacterium | reverse complement strand
GCTGTTCGATTACCTGGTCGAGAGCCGCGGCTGGAGGAACGGCGTGGCCAAGTCGGTGACCACCACCAACCTCATCAACGCGCTGGCCGCCCGCCACAAGATCGAGCTGCACGAGACCCCGGTCGGCTTCAAGTACATCGGCGAACTCATCAAGCAGGACAAGATCGCCATCGGCGGGGAAGAGAGCGCCGGCCTCAGCATCCGTCACCACGTCCCCGAGAAGGACGGCGTGCTGGCCGGCCTGCTGTGTTGCGAGATGGTGGCCCGCCGCGGCCGCTCGCTCGGCGAACAATTACGCGACTTATTTGCCAAGGTTGGTTCCTTTTTCCCCTTGCGGGAGAACTTCCGCTTGACCGACGAGGTAAAAGCGAAGTTCACTAGCAAGTTGAAGACCGAGCCGCGCGACTTCGACGGCCGCAAGGTCGCCGAAGTGGTCCGCACCGACGGCCTGAAGCTGGTGTTCGACGACGGAGCCTGGGTCTGTTACCGCCTGTCGGGCACCGAGCCGGTAGTGCGGGTGTACTCGGAGGCCCGCTCCAGCCAGGACCTGTCCCGGCTGAGCGCCGCCGCCCGCGACTGGATCTTCCGGTAGCCATGCAGATCGTCCACCGCATCCACGACTGGCTGTACCGCTCGCGCCGCAAGCTGGCCACCGCCGGCGTGGGCTTGCTCGCCTGCCTGATGGCGGTGCACATCGTATTCGGCGCCAACGGCCTCTTCGCCTATTACAAGAAGCGGGCCGAGTACCGGACCCTGGGCCGCGAGATCCAGGAACTGCAGCGGGAGAACGAGCGCGTCTCCGGTCAGATCAAGTCGCTCAAGTCCGACCCCGCCACGATCGAGAGGGAAGCCCGCGAGAAGCTGCGTTACGCCCGCCCCGGCGAGGTCGTCTACACCCTCCCCGAGGAGGAGCAGCCGAAGGACCGCAGCGCCGCCGCCCAGAGCCGCTGAACCATCTACGCAGGATTGCCAAATCCCCGGCCGACGTGTAAAACATTCTGACCCGGTGGGGGTATTCCAACAATCAGGCGAACCAGCCTGGGGGAGATTCCTGTGTTGATGCGGACGTTGCTGATCGCCCTGACGGTCTTGCTGCTGCTGCTGGCGGCGAGCGCCAAAGACAAGCAGATGACCGGCTGGATCACCGATGCCAGCTGCGCCTCCAAGCCGGAGGCGGTGACGGCGGAGCATGAGGCCTGCGCCAAGAAGTGCGCCTCCTCCGGTCAGCTGGTCTTCGTCTCCGAGTCCGACAAGAAGGTCTGGAACGTGGAGAATCCCGGGTTCCTCAAGGGGCTGGAAGGGCAGCGGGTCTCGGTGACCGGCGCCGCCGATAACGGCAAGAGCATGCTGCGCATCAAGAGCGTGATGCAGTAGCTACCGCACCACTCCCTCCAGCGGAGAGCTGGCCGTCGCGTACAGCTTCTTCGGCATGCGACCGGCTAGATACGCCTGTCTACCCGCCACCACCGCGTTCTTCATCGCTTCCGCCATCAGGACCGGATCCTCGGCCGCTGCAATCCCGGTGTTCATCAGCACGGCGTCGTAGCCGAGTTCCAGGGCGATGGCTGCATCGGAGGCGGTGCCCACGCCCGCGTCCACGATGAGCGGCACGCCGGTGATCAGCTCCCGCAGGATGCGCAGGTTCGCCGTGTTCTGGATGCCCATGCCGCTGCCGATGGGGGCCCCCAGGGGCATCACCGCGCTGGCCCCGGCATCGATCAGCCGCTTGGCCACCACGATGTCGTCCGAAGTGTAAGGCAGCACGGTGAAGCCTTCCTTCACCAGCACGCGCGTCGCTTCGACGGTAGCGGTGACGTCCGGGTACAGCGTGGCCTGGTCCCCGATCACTTCGATCTTCACCCAGTCGGAGAGTCCCACCTCGCGCCCCAGGCGAGCGGTGCGGATGGCCTCGTCGGCGGTGTAGCACCCGGCAGTGTTGGGAAGGAGGAAATATTTCTTGGGATCGATGAAGTCGAGCAGTGACTCCTTGCTGCGGTCCAGGTTCACGCGGCGCACGGCGACGGTCACCATCTCCGCCCCGCTGGCCTCCAGCGCGCGCGCGGTCTCCTGCCCGGACTTGTACTTTCCCGTTCCTACGATGAGCCGCGACCGGAACTCGCGGCCGGCAATGACTAGGGTATCCATGTCCCTATTGTAATGACCGGAGCCGAGGCGCGACAGGGTGCGGGTGCCCCATCCAAGCCCGGGGTGGAAGCCCGGTTTTGGCTTGGGTGGGGGTGTTCAGAGGGCGTAGCATCAGGAATGCCGCCCCTTTCATCCGGAGATCATCATGTCCTTCGCCAACTGCTACCAGGACCTGGCGCGCGCCGAAGCCTACTCCAAGCTGCAGTTCGCCAACACGTATTACCTGGCGTACCGCGACCTGCCGGAGCTGATCGGCAAGTACGCGCGCGGCCCCCGGGCGCTGGATTTCGGCTGCGGCACGGGGCGCTCCAGCCGCTTCCTGCGGGAACTGGGCTTTCAGGTGGTGGGGGTGGACATCTCCGGCGACATGCTTCGCAAAGCGCGCGAGATCGATCCGGGCGGCGACTACCGGCTGGTTCCCAACGGCGATCTTACCTCTGTCGAACCAGCCTTCGACCTGGTCCTCTCCGCCTTCACCTTCGACAACATCGCCGAGCAGAAGCCGGCCCTCTTCCGCCAGTTGACCGCTCTGCTCCAGCCCGAGGGGATTCTTGTCAATCTGGTGTCGGCGCCGGAGATCTACGTCCACGAGTGGGCCTCGTTCAGCACCCGGGACTTCCTGGAGCAGAACCGGCGGGCGGAGGACGGCGACACGGTGCGCATCATCGTCACCGACCACGGCGACCGGCGCCCGGTGGAAGACATCCGTTTTTCTGACGCCGCCTATCGTGGACTTTATGCCCGGGTGGGCCTGGAGGTGCGAGAGATGCGTCAGCCGCTGGCCCGCGGAGACGAGCCCTATCGGTGGGTGAGCGAGACCAGCGTCGCTCCCTGGACGGTGTACGTTCTGAAGCGCGCGGCTAGGTGACGCTCACCGCCTCCGAGCTCAGGTTCTCGGAGATGTCGCCGGCGTACAGCGCGTCGATCTGCTGCTTGTATTTCAGCTCGACGGCGCGCCGGCGCAACTTCAACGAGGCGGTCAGCTCGCCTCCCGCCACCGAGAATTCTTCCGCCACCAGCGACAGCTTCTTGATGGTCTCGTACTGCGCCAGCGTCTTGTTCACCTCGGCCAGGATGCCTTCGTACACCTGCCGCACGCGGCCGTCGTTCACCAGCTCGGAGCGCGAGCTGAAGCGGACGCCGTTGGCCTGCGCCCAGTCCTCCAGCATGGGGAAGTTCGGCTGGATGAGCACGGAGGCGAACTTGCGCCGGTCGCCCACCACCGCTGCCTGCCCCACCAGCACGTTGGCCTTCAAGGCCAGTTCGATGGGCTGCGGCGCGATGAACTTGCCTCCCGAAGTCTTGATCAGCTCCTTCTTGCGGTCGGTGATGGCAAGGAAGCCGTCGTTGTCGATCATGCCGATGTCGCCGGTCTTGAACCACCCGTCCTCGAACGCGGCTTTCGTCTCGTCTTCCATGTTCCAGTAGCCGCGGAAGACCGAAGGACCTTTCACCAGGATCTCGCCGTCGGGCGCGATCTTCACTTCCAGGTTGGGCAGCACCCTGCCCACGGTACCCAGGCGGTGGTGCTGCGGCGTGTTGACCGCGATCACCGGCGAGGTCTCCGTCAGGCCGTAGCCTTCGTGGATGCGGATGCCCATGGCGGCGAACCACGCCGCCAGGTCGCGGCCCAGGGGCGCACCCCCGGAGAGGAACATCCGCACCCGTCCGCCGAAGCCGGCCCGGATCTTGGCATAGACCAGCGCGTTCGCCAGCTTCCAGGCCGGCGACGAGGGCGCCTTGCCCTCCAGGAACTCGCCCATGTGCGCCTTCCCCACGCCCAGCGCCCACTTGTAGGCGGCGCGCTTCAGGCCGCTGCTCGCCTCCAGTTGCACTTTGTGACAGACCTTCTCGTACACCCGCGGGACCCCCACGAAGATCGTCGGATGGACCTCCTGCAGGAACTGCGGCAGCATCTCGAACTGCGGGCAGTAGGCGATGGTCACGCCGTACTGCATCAGCGCGTAGTCCAGGTGGCGCGCGGTGATGTGCGACAGCGGCAGGAAACTGATGCTCAGGTGCCCCGGCTCCAGCCGGTACAGGGCCAGCGAATGCTGCAGGTTGCTGGTCAGGTTCCCGTGCGTGAGCATCACTCCCTTGGGCGTGCCGGTGGTGCCCGAGGTGTAGATGATGGTGGCCAAGTCCTCCGGGCCGGCGGCGCGCCCGATGGCGTCCATCTCGGCGTCGCGCTCGGTGGACTGGTTCATCATCAGGCGGTGCATGGGCACGGTGCCTTCGGTGATGCCGATGTAATCCATCACCACCGCCTGCTCCACCCGCGTCTGGTCCTTGATGGCCATGAACTTCTTGAGCTGCTCGGCGGTGGACAGGAAGATCACGCGCGCGCCCGAATCGCGCAGGATGTAGGCCGTCTGCTCCGCCGTCAGGGTGGGGTACACGGGGACGTCCACCGCCCCCAGCATCAGGCAGGCATAGTCGGCGACCGCCCACTCCGGGCGGTTCTCGCTCAGGATGGCCACCCGGTCGCCTTTCTGGATGCCCCAGCGCTGCAGCGAGCGCGCCGTCCCCATCACGTCGCGGTACAGCTCGCGCGAGGAGATGGGGATCCACTTCACCGTCTGCTTGTAGGTCAGCACCCGGTCGAGCTGGCGCTCCACCACCTGGAAGAAGATGTCGTTGATGGTCCTAAGTTCGCTCCCCACGTGCCTCCAATCCACCCAGGATCACGTCTACCACGGCGTCGGCGGCGCCCCCCAGGGGATACTCGTGCTCGCTCAGCATCCAGGAGGTCACCATCTCGTCGATCGCGCCGAAGAAGCAGTTGGCCGCGATCTTGTCCGACAGCTCCCGCCGGAAGAGCCCCTGCTCCTGGCCCTCGCGGATCACCTGCCGGATCAGCTCGAAATAATCCACCAGGTGCTGCTTGGAGAACTGGGCCAGGAACTTGGCGCTGTGCCGCAACTCCGTTTGGAAGACCACCGCCACGTTGCGGTTCTCCCCCATCAAGGAGAGATGCAGGAAAGCCAGCCTTCGCAGCCGCTGGCGCGGATCTTTCAGTGGCTCGGTCTCCGTCCGGGCGCGCCGCAGGAAGTCCTCGAAGGCGGTGTTGATGGCCGCCATCAGCAGCTCTTCCTTGTTCTGGAAGTAGAGGTAGATGGTGCCGTCGGCCACCCCGGCGCGCGCCGCGATGTCGGTCACCCGGGAATGGGAATAGCCGTGACCGGCGATCACCTCGATGGCAGCATCCAGGATGCGCTGGTACTTGTCAGTGTTCTTGGTCGCCGCGGCAGCCGCCTGCGGCCGCGCGCTCATGGTTCGCTTCGCCACGGACCCCTTGTCTGTCCTCCCCCTCCGGCCTTTGCCGGTGCCGCATGTAAGGGAAACGACACTGTACTTGCTTCCCCCGCTTCTCGGCAATCCCGAGTTCCTACCCGTTTCGGGACCGGTGGCACAGCCGCCTCGGCTGTGCTGAATGGTCCTGGTGCATTGACCTGCGCCGTTCCGGAGGCTACCCTTCTTGCCTCCCCGAGGATGGTATGGCCAAACGCTTCCTTGTTCTTGTGCTAGTCGCCACCCTGGCGCTGCCTGCGCTCGCCGCAGAGAAGCCGCAACCGCCCCCGCCTCCGCTGAAGCTGAAGGCCGGCGACCAGGCCCCGGAATTCTCTCTTCTCGCCTTCGACGGCAAGGAATTGAAGAAATACTCCCTGGCCGATTTCCGCGGCAAGAAGAACGTGGTGCTGGCCTTCTTCGTCTTCGCCTTCACCCCGGGTTGAACCGAGGAGATGAAGGCCTTCCAGAAGAGCCTGACTCGCCTGGAAGCCGCCGACACCCAGGTGCTGGGTGTGAGCATGGACAGCCCCTTCTCCAACTTCCAGTTCGCGCAGCAGAACGGCGTGCGATTCCCCATCCTGGGCGATTGGGGCGGGGACGCGACTCGCAAGTACGGCCTGCTGAAGTCCTACGACATCAACGGCGTTCCCATGAAGTCGGCCCGCCGCGCCACCTTCCTGATCGACAAGTCCGGCAAGATCGTGGAGACCCAGGTGGACAGGGAGGCGGTCGATCCGGAGAAGATCGTCACCACCTGCGAGCGGCGAAGAGGGAAGAGCTAAGGCCCGCCGCCGCGCCGCCCGCAGCACTCATCGCCAGCGCATCACACATCG
>CAYTPH010000112.1:0-2515 GCA_964439635.1 uncultured Terriglobales bacterium | reverse complement strand
CGGAACGCACGACCGAGATCGACATCTTCTGAGCAAGAGATCCACGATGTGATTTGACCCCGCCGAACACAACCTTTAGTATGGTTGTGCGGGGTGGAGCAGTCTGGTAGCTCGTTGGGCTCATAACCCAAAGGTCGGTGGTTCAAATCCACCCCCCGCAACCAAACGGACGCTGAAGGGCTAAACCCTGAAAGCGTCCATTTTTTCTTGCCGTTATGAGCACGTCATTGGCTTGTGAAGGCGCGCAGCAGCAGAGGGGTCTTGGGGGCGGGGCTGGCGACCAGGGTGCGGACGAACTTCTCATCGCGCCGCCACCAGCCGGAAAAGGTGCGGTCGGCGGTGGTGACCGTGAGGGAGCTCCAGTCGTCGCCGGCAGGATCGGCATCGAGGCGGACTTCCGCCGAACAGGTGTCGAGGCGCAGCCCCTCCTGCAGAGCCTTGAGCGCGCTTTCCTTGGCGCTCCAGAGCAGGGTGGTGAGCCAGGGCTGGTCGGCCGGGGCGGCGCGGGCGATCAGCGCCTTCTCGCTCTTTACAAAGTAATCAGCCACGAATGCATCGCTGCGAGGTTCGATGACCTCGACGTCGCAACCGAGTGCGACGCCGGGGCGAGCCACGGCGCATGCGGCCCACCCGTTGGAGTGGGCGATGGAGATGCAAAGAGCCGCCGGCAGGCAGGACAAGAAGACTTCAGGGGCGCCGGATGGGGCGGCGCGGACCTCGATGTGGGAGAGAGAAGTTGGATCGTTGGGCAGGCGCAGATGAACGGCCACGGCTTGCTTGGCGACCCAGCGGCCGAGTCGCCAGTCGTGGCGGCGCTTGGGCACAGACAAGGTGCGCAGGACGCGCAATTCCTCCGGCGAAAGCCAGCGATCGTCTGCCGGGACTTCCGCCCCGGTACAGTCGAGCCAATGCACGTCCGCCGAGCCAGTGCTCACACCGGTTCGACCTCGCATTCCTCGCGGACGACCGCCTGGAGGGCCTTGACCGCTTCGACGTCGTAGCCGCCGGGCAGAGTGACGGTACGATAGCCCGCGAGGCGGAGATGGCGGGCGCCCGTGCTGTCGGTCACCTCGATGTCGAAGCCGCCATCGGCGCGCGGAGTGGCGATGGCGTGCAGCGGGCCTTCGAACGGCTCGGGCGCGCGCAACGGGACGATCTTGTCGACGTGCTGGGGCAGGCCGAAGCGGCCCTGCACGCCCAGCTCCCAGATGCCGGCGGTCTGGAAGCAGAACTCGATAAGGCGTGGTGAGAGGGCTGTCGGAAGATTCTCAGGCTGGTGATTGGCCGGCAAGTCTCTGGTCATGCGTCCGACGATGCAGTCGCCGGCGCACCAGGCCTCTTCCATGACCCTGTAGGCCGGTCCGTGGAAGTAGACGCGGTAGATGTCTTTGGCTTCCACAAACGCGCCCGCTAGCACCGGGACGTCTCCGCTCACCGGTTCGAAGGCGCGCCGGGAGAGGCGCACGCGTCCGGTGAAGTGGGTGGTGACCTGGGGCTCGTCGCGGCCGGGAAGCTGACGGCTGCCGAGCAACTGACAATCGGCGAGCAGCCCCTTTTCCGCGGGAGTGATCAGCGCACGGATGGTGAGCGTGCGCTTCTCGGAGCGGTAGAACTTGAAGGGGGCGAGGAACTCCACGTCTTCCACGCTCTCCACCTGCCAGCCGGGAAGCATGGCAGTGGCCGCTTCGGCGAAGGCCTCCACGCCCATCACGCCGGGCAGGACGGGAGTGCCCTCGATCTGGTGGTCGAAGAGGAAGGGCTGGAGCGCCGGGTCGAGAGTGGTCTCGATGGTGATGCCGCCGGTGAGGTTGGCGGCGACGATCCTGCCGCACATGGGACCGGCCGTTTCGCGAGGCAGCTTGGCGGTGTCAAGCCCGCCGGCGGGATCGAACTCATCCGCCATGACGCCGAGGCGCTGGCCGATGAGGACCTCGCCGCGGGTACCGCCGGTGGTGAGTTCGCGGCGGATGAGCGGGATGCCGGCCTGCGGCGGAAGCATGTCGATACCCGCCGCCTCCATCATCTTGGGGATGGAGCCGCGGGTGGCCATGCCGATGCCGCCCCAGGCGGTCCAGTCGATGGCGATGCCGCGGGTAGCCGGGCGGGTGGTGCGGAAGTTCGAGGTGATCTTGCAGAGCAGATCGTTGGCCGAGCTGTAGTCGGCTTGGCCGGCATTGCCGAAGCGCCCGGCGATGGAACTGAAGGCGACGGTCGCGCCCAGCGGCATCTCGCCGATGGCGTGCAGCAGGTTGAACCAGCCGTCGGCCTTCACGTCGAACACCAGGTCGAATTCCTTCGGGTCCTTGTCGGGGAGGAAGTGGCTGCGCTCCATGCCGGCGGCGTGCAGCAGGACATCGATGCGTCCCCTCTGGCGCTTCACCGCATGGACGATGTCGGCGACGGTCTTGCTGTCGCGGAGGTCCACGCTGAAGTAGTGAGCGGTGCCGCCCGCCTTGGTGACGGCTTCGATCGCCTTGCAGGCAGCCTGGGCGCGTTCCAGCGCGGCGAGTTCCTT
>CAYTPH010000111.1:0-8841 GCA_964439635.1 uncultured Terriglobales bacterium | reverse complement strand
GCTACGGGCGCGACCTCGGCCGCGGACATCTCGTCAATCTGGGCGAGGCGGTGGGCGTCATCGCCGCGCAGTCCATCGGCGAGCCGGGCACGCAGCTCACCATGCGCACCTTCCACATCGGCGGCACCGCCTCGCGGGTCAGCGAGCAGTCGCGCCTCGATGCCAAGAACAACGGCTCAGTGCGCTTCGTGAACCTGCAGACGGTCCGCGCCAAGGAAGGCCACCTGGTGGTGATGAACCGCAACGGCTCCATCGCCGTGGTGGACGACAAGGGCCGCGAGCGCGAGCGCTACTCGGTGGTGTACGGCGCCAAGGTGCGGGTGGACGACGGGCAGCCGGTCACCCTCGGCCAGGTGCTGGTGGAGTGGGACCCCTACACCTTCGCCATCCTCACCGAGATCGGCGGCACGGTCAGCTTCAAGGATCTGCAGGAAGGCGTCACCCTGCACGAGGAAGTGGACGAGGTCACCGGCCTCTCCCGCCACGTGGTCACGGAGTCGCCGGACGAGAAGCGCCAGCCGGCCATCGTGGTGAAGGGCAAGACCAACAAGCGCTACCTCATGCCCTCGCGCGCCCACCTGATGATCCAGGACGGCGACACCGTGCACCCGGGCGACGTGCTGGCCAAGATCCCGCGCGAGACCACCAAGACCAAGGACATCACCGGCGGTCTGCCGCGCGTGGTCGAGCTGTTCGAGGCCCGCAAGCCGCACGAGACCGCGGTCATCAGCGAGATCGACGGCGTCATCCGCCTGGGCGAAGTCGCCAAGGGCATGCGCAAGATCTACGTCACCGCCGACAACAGCACGGAGAAGGAGTATTCGGTGCCGCGCGGCATCCACGTGAACGTGCAGGAAGGCGAGCGCGTGCGCGCCGGCGAGCCCCTCATGGACGGCCCGCTCAACCCGCACGACATCCTGGCCGTCCTGGGCGAGAAGGAGCTGCAGGCCTACCTGGTGAACGAGATCCAGGAGGTCTACCGGCTGCAGGGCGTCAACATCAACGACAAGCACATCGAAGTCATCGTCCGCCAGATGATGCGGTGGCGCAAGGTCGAGGACGTGGGCGACACCAGCTTCCTGCTGGAGCAGCAGGTGGACAAGTTCCGCTTCGACGAGGAGAACCAGCGGGTGATCGCCAACGGCGGGCGCCCGTCCACGGGACGGCCGTTGTTGCTGGGCATCACCAAGGCGTCGCTCTCCACCGAGTCGTTCATCTCGGCGGCGTCCTTCCAGGAGACCACGCGCGTGCTCACCGAGGCCAGCATCAACGGCATGGTGGACCACCTGCGCGGCCTGAAGGAGAACGTCATCGTCGGACGCCTTATCCCCGCCGGCACCGGCATGGAGTACTACCGCAACGTGCGGCTGTCGCCGGAGCTGGAGGAGGCCGCCGCCAAGGTGCAGGAGGAGGTCTCCCGCGAGTACGAGGAGGCCGAGCGCGCCCTGGAGATGCTGCGCCACGAGGGCGAGACCGAGGAACTGGCGGCGGAGTAAGCCATCAGCCGTCAGCTATCAGCCATCAGCGGGCCGGAAACGGCCCGCGATGTTTTGTGGTGTCATCCCCAAGGGCCTTCAGGCCCGAGGGACCTGCTTTTTGCATGCCCCAAGCAGGTCCCTCACGGCTGAAGCCGTGCGGGATGACAATCGTTAGTTGTTGCCCCGGCACTCGGTACTAGGTACTGGGTACCGTTTTTAGTAACCTATCCCGGCTTTCATGTTCAGGATCCTGAAGCTCATCCGGCGGGCGTTCTGGAAGTCGTTCGAGCACGACGCCTTCGCCGTTGCCAAGGCCGCGGCCTACTCCTCGGTGCTGACGCTGTTCCCGGCGCTGCTGGTGGTGGCCTCGGCGCTGGCCGCCTCCTCCCGCACCGAGGGCTTCCTGCTGGACGTGTCGTTCGCCGTGGGCCGCATCCTGCCCGCAGGCAGCGGCACCGCCATGGCCTACTTCGAGGCCGCCAATCTCCGGCCCATCAGTACGCTCATCCCGACTTCACTGCTCACCCTGTGGACCGCTTCCGGCATCATGCTGTCGTTCATGGAGGGCTTCCGCGCCGCCCACCGCATCCCCAAGGTCTGGGGCATGGTGAAGGAGCGCATGGTCGCCTTCCTGCTGGTGTTCCTGATCCTGGTGCCCATGACCTTCGCCACCATCCTGGTGGCCTTCGGCAACCAGATCGAGAGCTGGATGGTGCTGCACAGCGCCCGGGTGCTGGGCCCGGTGATCCTGATGAGCTGGACGATGCTGCGCTGGCTGATCGCCCTGGCCACCAGCGTGGCGGTGCTGTGGATGCTGTATCACTGGGGGGTGCCGCGGCGGCGGGAGCGGTACAAGGCGCTGCCCGGGGCGGCCCTGGCCACCGTGGCCTGGTTCTCGGCCACCGCGCTATTCGGCTGGTACGTGCGCCACTTCCGCACCTACAGCGTCATGTACGGCTCGCTGGGCACCGGCATCGCCCTGCTGGTGTGGATGTACATCGTCGCCGTGATCATCATCATCGGGGCCGAGTTCAACGAGCAGGTGTATCCGCGGGCCGAACCCGGCGCCACCATGCAGTTCCCCGTCCACAAGCAGCAGGTGCACGCCTGATGGAGAAGACCGGCACGCGGCGGCGCAGGGAGGCGCGCGGGGCGATGCAGCCGCGCGCCTGGCGCAAGGCCAAGATCGTGTGCACCATCGGCCCGGCGAGCAACTCCGAGGCCATGATGCGCGAGCTGATGCGCCAGGGCATGGACGTGGCCCGCCTGAACTTCTCCCACGGCTCGCACGCGGAGCACGCGCGCGCCATCGAGCGGCTGCGGCGCGTCGCCCAGCGCGAGGGCCGCACCGTCTGCATCCTGCAGGACCTGCAGGGGCCGAAGATCCGCACCGGGCGCATGATGCACCGCCAGCCGGTGATGCTGAAGGCGGGCTCGAGGGTCACCGTCACGCCCCGCGACGTCGCCGGCACTGCGCGCCTTATTCCCACCACCTACGAGACCCTGGCCCGGGATGTCGAGCCGGGGGCGCGCATCCTGCTCTCCGACGGCCTGATCGAGCTGCGGGTGCTGGGGGTGAGCGGCGACGACGTCGAGGCCGAAGTCATCAACGGCGGCATGCTGGGCGAGCACAAGGGCATCAACCTGCCCGGCACCACCGTCAGCGTGCCCTCGCTCACTCCCAAGGACGTCAAAGACCTGCACTTCGGCCTGAAGCACGGGGTGGACGCCGTTGCCGTGTCGTTCATCCGCACCGCCGCCGACGTGCTGGCGGCCAAGAAGATCATCGCCGGCGAGGGCTCGACCGTGCCGGTCATCGCCAAGCTGGAGAAGCCCCAGGCCATCGACAACCTGGAGGCCATCTTCGAGGTCGCGGACGGGGTGATGGTGGCGCGCGGCGACCTGGGGGTGGAGGTGCCGGCGGAGAAGGTCCCCATCATGCAGAAGCACATCATCCGGCGGGCAGGGGAGTGGCGCAAGCCGGTGATCACCGCCACCCAGATGCTGGAGTCCATGATGGAGAACCCGCGGCCCACGCGCGCCGAGGCCTCCGACGTCGCCAACGCCGTCTTCGACGGCACCGACGCCCTCATGCTTTCCGGCGAGACCGCCAGCGGCAAGTACCCGCGGGAGGCGGTGGCCACCATGGCCCGCATCATCTGCGAGACCGAAAGCCACCTGCTGGAGCACGTCCCCCACCGCAGCCGCCGCGATGTCCGCCGCCTGAGCATCCAGGAGACCATCTGCGAGTCCATCGCCCACGCCGCCCAGGACCTGGAGATGCGCGCCATCGCCGTCTTCACCGAGACCGGGACCACGGCGCGGCTCATCTCCAAGTACCGCCCCAAGGCGCAGATCTTCGCCTTCAGCGCCAACCCGCCGGTGCGCAACCGCGCCAACCTGTACTGGGGGACGCTGCCCATGAAGGCCGACCACGCCGCCTCCGCCGAGGAGATGCTGCGGGTGGCCGAGCGCGACCTGCGGGAGCGCGGCGCGGTGAAGGAGGGCGAGGTGATGGGCATCGTCGCCGGGACCACGCGCTACGCCGGCTCCACCAACTTCATGCGCCTGCATGTGGTAGGCTCACTGGAAACGGACAAGAGCACGCCGCGCGACCGGCACCGCGAGCCGCGGTTCAGGCCACGAGCGGGGCGGCAGAGAGAGTGATTTCAGATTGCAGATGTTAGATTTCAGATTTGTCGAGGGTCTCTGTGGTTTGAACATCTGCAATCTGCAATCTGCAATCTGAAATCAGGGAGGCAGGTGTGGCGGACGAGATCCTGGCCATGGCCATCTTCGAGGCCCACGAGGGCCGCGACGAGGAGATGCTGGAAGTGCTGCGCGAGGCCTACGCCATGCTGCGCAGCAAGGGCTACAGCCGCGACCTGCTCTACCGTGACACCAAGAACCCGCACCGGGTGGTGAACCTGCGCTACTGGGCCTCGGCCGAGGCCCGCGCCCACGCCATGGAGGACCCCGACGTCCACCGCTTCTGGCAGCGCCTGGGCACCATGGCCACCATGCAGATGGTCTTCGAGCGCCTGGTGGAGGTGAAGTGGGACGAGGGCGCGGGGGCGGGCTAAAGGCGATGCTGTCAGCGTCTTGGACAGAGGTCGCGTGCGGTGTCCTGATAGCTTTCTTTACCCTGGTGTGGGGTGCACTCGGCTGGGCCTTCCGTCACCAGCCGCTCCGCATGGCGAAATACGCTGTGCGGGTCGTCGGGATCAGCTTGGTTCTAGGACAACGTATCTCCGGGAGCAAGAGGTGCTCCGCGAGATTCTGTTCTGGACAGGCATGGCCGCTCTGCTGATTTCGCTCATTCTCTCATTCGCAGCCAGACGCGCGTACCCTCTCTCCTCTCCCGGTGAGCCGAGGTAGTGCCGGCCTTCAAGCCAGCGGTTGAATGGATCTTGTGGATTTGCTTTTCCGTCGCCCCTGAAGGGGCCCCCCGAACATCAGAGCGCGCTTCCGCGGCGCTGAAGCGCCGCACTGCGTCGCCCACCCTGAACTAAGTTTAAGGTAACGAAATGCGTCAACCCTTCAACTCTACCGCTACTCTGCGGCCAAATAGGGCGAAGCCGATGCCGATGCCAACGCCAGCCACCAGACCACCAATGTGAGCGGAGTTATCGATGAACGGGACGAGGGCTCCGATCACCAGGTTGTAAAGCGCCGCAAGCATGAACGCTTTTGCCGGATTGCGCAGGCGCTTCGCCTTCAGCGACAGTTCACCGGTGGCGAGTGGGGGGATCAAGAAGCCGAGCAGCCCGAAAATCGCTCCGGAAGCGCCAAGAGTCACGGTTGCGTGGTGCCACAGCATGCTGTTGGCGCTGGCCGCAAACATCGTAGCTCCATACACTCCGACTAGGGCGACCTTCCCGTAGCCCCTTTCTACGATAGAGCCGAGCGCGAGCAAGCCAAGCATGTTGAAGTACAGGTGCCACTCATTGGCGTGCAGGAAACCCGACGAGACGAGCCGCCACCACTGTCCGTTCAGAGTGAGCGGGGCAAAATCGGCGCCCCAGGCGAGGAGTTGAGAGACTGATGGTTGGATGGTCCTGGAGGAGACCGCCATCGCGAGGAATATGGCAACGTTCGTTGCCGCAAGGAGGTCAGTGACTGGCGTGAGCCGCAATTCGCGCAGGTCGTCCCGCCAAGTCCACTTGGAGCCTGTCGTGACCTCGGCGTAACGCTCCGTCCAGCACTCCCGGCAGAGCGATTCGTTCCCCGCGAGTTCCACGCCACACTTCCAGCAGCTCGACACCAAGCGATTCTACTGTGAACCGGGGCTGCATCCATCCCTGAAGGGGCTGGTCAATTCATCAAGAGCGCGCGTGAAGCGGCGCTGAAGCGCCGCACTACCTCGTCAGCGCAGGGATCCTTCGCGGCCGAAGCCGCTCAGGATGAGCGCGGCCGACTCCCGCTTGGCTCGGCGCTGCGCGCCTCACCTCGCTCACGCCCGCCAAACGCGCTCAATTGACCCACGGCCCGCGGCTCTCGCCGTTGCCCTTGTCCTTGCCGGCGCCGGGGTCGCGGAAGTTGCCGTATTCGTCCAAGGACTGGCTGGGGTCGTGCTTCCGCATGTAGACCTCGAACTTGCGGGCGGCACGCTTCCGCTTCCAGCGGTAGTAGGAATTACGCAGGCCGTAGTAGCGCTCGCTGAACAGGAAGGTCAGGCCGCGCCTGGGCAGGAATTTGATGTAGGCGAAGCCGAAGGCCAGGCCGGCGAAGTGGGCCAGGTTGTTGACGCCGCCGGCCGACTGCAGCGTCCCCACCAAAGCCAGGAAGATCCACACCGCCACCATGTACTTGGCCTTGATGAGGAAGGGGAGGGGGAAGAGCAGGATCTCGCGCTCGCCGTAGAGCATGCCGAAGGCGATGAGCAGGCCGTACACCCCCGCCGAGGCGCCCACCGTGGCCACCAGCGGCGACATCCCCAGCGCCCCGGTGAATGCCACCGCCACCGTCACCAGTGCCGCCCCGATGGCGCAGAAGAAGAAGTACTCCAGGAATTGGCGCCGGCCCCAGTCCATCTCGAACTGCGAGCCGAACATCCACACCGCCAGCATGTTGAACAGCAGGTGCAGCACGCCGGCGTGCAGGAAGGAGTAGGTGACCAGTTGCCACACCCAGCCGTGCACCACCGCCGCCGGGATGAGCGCGAACAGTGTGGTCACGTCGGCGGCCAGGGCGGGCGCGAGCACGCCCAGGAAGATCGCGGCGTTCAGGATGATGAGCCACTTCACCGCGGTGGTGAAGGGAGGCAGGCCCATGGTCATCATGCGGCCGCCGCCGCCGTAGCCGCCTCCGCCGAAACTGCGTCGTGTGGTCATAAGCGAATGTCCAGTGTACCCCCTAGCGCTCCGGCGTAGGGACGACCGCCAGGCTGCGGTGGCCCTGCTGGTCCAGCGAGCGGACGGCGAACGCCACGTTGTCCTTGGAGCGGCGGACGGTGGCCCGGGTGACGTTGCCCACCGCCTCGGTGAACAGCGGCTGCCACTCGGCGTCGTCGGTGGCCCGCACCAGCACCTCGTAACCGCTGGCGTCCGGCGCCGCCTCCCACAGCAGCGTGGAATCGTTCTCCAGGTCCCTGGCCAGCAGCCGGACCTTGCCGGGAGGCGCCGGCGCCGCCGCCAGCGAGGCCAGCACCGCCGCGTTCAGCCGCGCCACGTTCGCCGCGTACTCCGCGTCCACGAACTTAGGCAGGTCACCATATTCGATGCCGTTTTCCAGCCGCGGGTTCTGGTGCTGGCGGTTGAAATCCTCGCGGTACTCGGTGAAGCGCACGGCAGCGTAGTCGTAGCGGTTGAAGCTGGTGTGGTCGCCGCCGCGCAGGTAGCGGTCGGGACGGAAGACCAGCTTCGGCCCAAAGCGTCCCGGCAGGTACAGGCGGGCGGTCTCGCGGATGTAGCGGGCGAGCTGGCGGGAGGGCGAGTCGTTCTCCGCGCCCAGGCCGCGGATGCGCTTCACCTCCTCGGGCGAGGCGCTGGCCGGCACGCCCTCGGAGAAGACGCGCACGATGCTCGGGTCCTGCTGCCGGCTGCGGTCGCCGCCCACGATGTCGTTGTTGAGCACCGCCTCGAGGTTGAGCCCCTGTTCGCGCGCGGTCTTCGCGAAGTGCTCGCTGCCGTTCAGCCCCTGCTCCTCGCCGGCGAAGGCGACGAAGACGAGGGTGCCGGGCAGCTTGAGCTTGCTGAGGACGCGCGCCGTCTCCAGCACCACGGCGGTGCCGCTGGCGTCGTCGTTGGCGCCGGGGGCGTCGCCGCGCGCGTCCATGGGGTCGCTGTTGCGGGAGTCGTAGTGGCCGGAGACCAGGTAGATGCGCTGCGGCTGCTCGCGGCCGCGCAGGGTGGCGACCACGTTCACGATCTCCGCCGGCTGCGGGATGCGCTCGGACGCGGGCGCGGTGAAGCTCTGCATCTCCACTTCGAGGCAGCCGCCACAGCCCTGGGAGTAGCGCTCGAACTCCGCGCGGATCCACTCCCGGGCCGCGCCGATGCCGCGCCGGGGGTCGGCCGTGGCCGAAAGCGTGTGCCGGGTGCCGAAGGAGGCAAGCTTCTCGATGTTGCCGCGGATGCGGGCCGCCGAGACTTCCTTCAGCGCGGCCGCGATCCTGGGGTCGGGATGGTCGGCACGCCGCGGCCGCGGCGTCCGCTGGGCGACCGCCGCCGCGCCCAGGGCCATCACCAGCGCGGTCACGCACCACGTCCTCGGCATCGTTGTCATAGGCTCCCTCCCACGCCGTGGGTATTGACGCTTCCCACCGGGAGATTCTAAAACTAACAGGGCGGCGCCGCCGCGCGGGGCAGCCAGGAGGAAATCATGGTTCTCTGTCCGGAGTGCGAAACCGATCTCGACATCGAGGAAGACGAGGTGGACGAGGGCGAGATCGTCTCCTGCTCGGAGTGCGGAACCGATTTCGAAGTCACCACCGTCAACCCCCTGGAGCTCACCCCCGTCAGCGACGACGAGGACGAGGAGGAAGAGGAGTCGGAGGAGGAGGAGGAGGAAGAGTGACCCGCGCCGGCCGCCTCGCGGCCGCCACCCTGCTCTGTGCCACGCTCCTGCCGGGAGCGTTCTTTGTCTCCGCCGCCGACAAGCCCCTCAAGAAGGACTACGCGTTGATCTTCGGGACCGTCTACGCCCCCGACGCCCGCCCCGCCCACGGCGTCCGCGTCCAGATCCGGCGCGGCGGCGACAAGAAGGCGAAATGGGAACTGGTCTCCGACCGCCACGGCGAGTTCGCCCAGCGGGTGCCGCAGGGCCGGGCCGAGTACCTGGTCACCGCCCGGGTCCCCGGGCGTAAGCCGTTGAAAGCAGAGGCCAAAGTGCAGGTGGAGTGGGACGAGCGGGTGGACCTCAG
>CAYTPH010000110.1:0-8878 GCA_964439635.1 uncultured Terriglobales bacterium | reverse complement strand
AACTGGCCCGCCGCGGCATGCCGGAGTCGCCGGGCGCCGCCGACACCCTGGCCTGGGCGTACTACCACAAGGGCGCTTACGGGCTCGCCATCGACCTGCTGCAGGACGCGCTCCGCAAGGCGCCCAACAACCCTACTTTCCACTACCACCTGGGCCTGGCCTACCAGCAGAAGAACGACCTGGCCCAGGCGCGGACTCACTTGAGCCGGGCGCTGGAACTGGCGCCCAATGCGCCCTATGCCGCCGAGATCCGGAAGAGTCTTGCCGGCGGATAGGGCCAAGAGGGAAATGTTTTTCCCTCGGGGGATGTTTATTTCCCCTTATGGAGCAGGTCGCTCCACTGGGGCTGGTCGTAAACTGTAGTGCTGCAAAGGCGCGTGCTGCTGCGGTTAGCCCTTGACTAGCGCGCCAATTGCAATAGATTTCATTCTTCCGAGTAGCGCTTGGCCAAATCGACTTTCGTCCCGAGGGATAGCGCAATGAGGCAAACCGTCCGCATCGCTTGGTTGTTGCTGCTGGTCTTCTTCTTACCCGTCATGGCGGGCTGTTCTCGCGACCCCAACGTCAAGAAGCAGAAGTACCTGGAGAGCGGGAAGCGTTACTTCGAGCAGGAGCAATACAAGGAAGCCGCTATCCAGTTCGCCAACGCCATCCAGGTGGATCCCCGCTTCGCTGAGGCCCACTACGAGCTGGCCCGCACCTACATGAAGATGGGGTCGCCCCAGCCCGCATTCAATGAGCTGATGCGCACCGTCGACATCCAGCCCGACAACCTCAAGGCGCAGGCCGACCTGGGGGCGCTGTTCTTCGCCAGCCGTCAACTCGAACCGGCCATGCAGCGCGCCGAACTCATCCTCAGCAAGGATCCCAACAGCCTCGACGGTCACATGCTGAAGGCCAACGTGCTGGCCGCGCGCGGCAACATACAGGAATCCCTGCAGGAGATGCAGACCGGCATCTCCAAGGCGCCCACCGATCCCAAGGGGCACCTGAACCTGGGCGTGCTCCTGATGAGCGCCAACCAGATGGAAGCCGCCGAGGCCAGCGTCAAGAAGGCCATCGAGCTCGACAACAAGCTCGCCGTCGCCTACATGACCCTCGGGCGCCTCTATTTGCAGCAGAAGCGATTCCCCGAGGCCGAACAGCAGATGCGGGCGGCGGTCACCGCCGATCCCAAGGCCCCCGCCCCGCGCATCGAACTGGCCCGCTTCTACGTGGCCCAGGGCGACCGCGGCAAGGCGGAACAGGTGTTGACGGAAGCGAAACAGGCGCTCAAGGCCAAGCCGGAAGCCGTGCGCCTGCTGGGCGACTTCTACGTCTCCCAGGGTGAGCTCGACAAGGCCATCGCGGAATTCGCCTCCTTGACCCAGCAGTATCCCAAGGAAGCCAAGCTGCGGGCCAGCTACATCGAGCTGCTGCTCATGAAGGGCCGCCGCGACGAAGCCGGCAAGCTGATCGATCAGGTGTTGCAGGAGAACCCCAAGGACATCGACGCCCAGATCTTCAAGGGGCAGTTACTCAACGGCGAGCGCAAGTTCAAGGAAGCCTCGGAGATGCTGGAGCGCGCCCTGAAGGCCGAGCCGGACAGCGCTCCCGGCCACCTGCACCTGGGCGCCGCCTATGCCGGGCTGGGCGACTCCGCCCGCGCCGAGACCGAATGGCGCGAAGCCGCCAAGCTCCGGCCCTCCATGCTGGAGCCCTGGGAGGCCCTGTCGGTGGTGGCGCTCCGCCGCAACGACCCGGAGCTGCTGATGGAGGCCGGCGAGCACATCGTCACCGCCCAGCCCAACGCCCCGGCGGGATACATCCTGCGCGCCGCCGCTCGCTTCGCCCGCAAGGAAGGCCCGGCCGGCGAGGCTGACCTCCGCAAGGCCATGGAGCTGAACCCGCAGAACCCCGTGCCCTACGCGCGCCTGGCGGCCTGGCGCTTCTCGCAGAAGAAATACGCCGAGGCGGAGAAGCTCTTTGAGCAGTCGCTGCAGAAGAGGCCGGACTTCGTCGAAGGCCTGCAGGGGCTGATCAACCTCTACCTGGCGCAGAACCAGAAGGCCCGCGCCCTGCCTCGCGTGAACGCCCAGATCGCCAAGGTGGACAACAACAGCGCCTTCTATCTGCTGCAGGGCACGCTGCTGGCCAGCAGCAAGGACTGGGACGCGGCCGAAGCCGCCCTCAACAAGGCCATCGAGCTGAACGCCAACAACGTGGATGCCGCTCTCCTGCTGGCCGAGGTGCAGATCTCGCGCGGCCGCATGGACCAGGCCATCGCCGCGTACGAGCGCACCGTCGCCAAGAACCCGCGCGACACCCGCGCCTACGTGATGCTGGGCGCCTTGTACGAGATCAAGCAGGACTGGAAGAAGGCCGAGGAACTCTATCGCAAGGCCCTGGAAGTCGAACCGGATTCGCCGGCGGCGGCCAACAACCTGGCGTACCTGATGCTGGAGCACGGCGGCAACCTGGACCAGGCCGCCTCCCTGGCGCAGGCGGCGCGCGAGAAGCTGCCCGATTCCCCGGGCACCGCCGACACCCTGGCCTGGGCCTACTATCACAAGGGAGCTTACGGGCTCGCCATCCAGCTGCTCGAGGAAGCGATCCGCAAGGTGCCCAACAACCCCAACTACCACTACCACCTGGCCATGGCGTACAACAAGACGCACGACCGCGCCAAGACTCGGCAGCATTTGCAGAAGGTCCTGGAGTTGGCGCCCCAGTACAGCCGCGCGGCCGAGGTGAAGGAGCTGCTGCAGGTCCTCTCCAAGGGATAGGGTTCTCGCTCGGCAAGGTTGGGCGTGCAAGGGAAGGAGTGTCGGGTCTCTCGATGATCGGCCGTCGGTTCACCATCTTGGTTGCTGCGTTCTGCGTCCTCGCGCTGCTCGCGAGCTGCAGTCGCGATCCCAACGTCCGCAAGCAGCGCTACCTGGAGAGCGGGAAGCGGTATGCCGCGGAGGGCAAGTACCGCGAGGCGGCCCTCCAGTTCCAGAACGCGCTGCAGACCGATCCCGGCTACGCCGAGGCCCACTACGAGCTGGCCCACGTCTACATGCGCATGGGCGCCATGCAGGGCGCGGTGCATTCCCTCATGCGCGCCACCGAGGCCCAGCCCGGCAACCTCGCCGCTCAGTTGGAACTGGCCAACCTCTTTCTGCGAGGACGCGCCCTTCCCCGCGCCCAGGAGCGCATCTCCATCGTCCTGGACAAGGACCCCAACAACGTGGATGCCCACCTGGCCCAGGGCAACATCTACGCGGTCAGCGGCGACCTCAAGAAAGGCATCGAGGAGGTCGAGCTGGCCGTCCGCCTGGATCCCAAGCGCGCCGACAGCTACGTGGTGCTGGCGCAGCTCTACGTGGGCTCGCGCAATGCGGCCGCGGCGGAGAAAGCGTTCCAGCAGGCGCTGGAGTTGGACAGCACCCATCTCGCCGGCCGCCTCGGCCTGGCCTACCTCTACGACGCCGTCGGGCGGCAGTCCGAAGCCGAGCAGCAGTTCCAGGCGGCGGTCAGCGGCCAGCCCAAGAGCGTGGTGGCGCGCTCCAGCCTGGCACGCTTCCACGTCAAGCACGGCCAGCCGCAAGCGGCGGAGAACACTCTCCGTCAGGCGGTCAGCGACCTGCACGACGATCCCGAAGCCTACGGCCTGCTCGCCGGTTTCTACGCCCTCAGCGGCCAGCTCGACAAGGCCTTGGCCGAGCTCAGCGCCCGTCTCAAGGACCACCCCTCCGATGTGAAGCTCAAGAAGAGCTACATCGAGGTGCTGGTCCACATGGATCGCATCGACGAGGCGGAGAAGCTCAACGCTGAGCTGCTCAAGGCGAACCCCAGGGACCTGGAGGGCCTTACCCTCAGCGGCCAGATCCACAATCGCAAGGGCAGGTTCCGCGAGGCGGTGGAAGCCCTGGAGAAGGTGGTGAAGGTGGATTCCGAGAACGGCCCCGCCCATTACCACCTTGGCGTCGCCTACGTCGGCGCCGGCAACGTCGAGCGCGCGGAGATCGCATGGCGCGAGGTGGTGCGCCTCCGTCCCAAGATGATCGAGGCGCAGCAGGCGCTGGCCGCGGTCGCCCTGCGCAAGGGCGATGTCGAGCTCCTGCAGCAGAGCGCCGAGCAGCTCATCGCCCTGCAGCCCAACAGTCCCGCCGGCTACATCCTGCGCGCTACCGGCTTCTTCTCGCGGCGCCAGGGTCCGCAGGGCGAGGCTGACATCCGCAAGGCGCTGGAGCTCAATCCCGACAACCCGCTCCCTTACACCCGCCTGGCGGAGTGGCGCGCCTTCAACCGCAAGTACGACGAAGCGGAGCGCCTCTTCGAGCGCGCCCTGCAGATCAACCCCAGGTTCTTCGAAAGTCTCCAGGGCCTGGCCAATCTCTACGTGCAGCAGCGCAAGCCCGCCAAGGCGCTGGAGCGCGTGAACGCCCAGATCGCCAAGGTCCCCGACTTCGGCGCTTACTACTATCTTGCCGGCACCATCCACCTGGGCCTGCGGCAGGTGGCGCCAGCCGAGGCCGCCCTGCAGAAGGCCGTTGAGCTGAACCCGAACGACCTCGAGTCCCTCATCCTCCTGGGCCAGGTGCAGTCCTCGGTGGACAAGATCGACGACGCCATGCGCTCCTACGAGCTCTCCATGCAGCGCAGGCCGCGCGACCTGCGCGCCTACGTCCTGCTCGGCTCCCTGCACGAGCGCAAGCAGAACTGGGCGCAGGCCGAGCAGCTGTACAAGAAGGCCCTGGAGATCGATCCCGAGTATCCCGTCGCCGCCAACAATCTCGCCTTCCTCATGCTGGAGCGTGGCGGCAATCTCGACCAGGCCGCCGCTCTCGCCCAGCTCGCCCGCCGCAAGCTCCCCGACTCCCCCGGCGTCGCCGACACCCTGGGTTGGGCCTACTACCAGAAAGGCGCCTACGGCCTGGCCTCCGATCTTTTTGAGGAAGCTCTGAAGAAGGTGCCCGACAATCCCAACTACCACTACCACCTCGGGCTGTCGTACCAAAAGCGGAACGACAAGCAGCGGGCGCTGGAGCATCTTCGCCGCGCCATGCCGCCCGGCATCGATGCCGGGCGACGCGCCCAGGTGGAGCAAGCCATCGCCGAGCTCAACCGCGGCTGAGTCGCGGGTTACCAAGGTCACCACCCTGGCATTCCTCAATGTCGCGTTTTCCTCAGCCACCTGGGGTAGAATGCGGCCAAGTCAGAGTTCCGTCTGAAAGCCGACGATTGTTCTCTGCAGAGGAGATACCGGCGTGTCTATTCGCGCGCTCTTGTTGGTCGCCGCTTTTGCACCCGGGTTGTTCGCCGCCGAGCCGCCCCGCGCGGCCCGCCAACCGGCTCCCATCGATTGGAGCCAGCGGCAGGTGATCGTGACCGCCGCGGCCACGCCGGAGGCCATCGCCTACGCACAGCAGGAGCCCCGCCTGGCGTGGACCTGGAAAGCTCGGGCGCGCTCCGCCAGCGCGGCCTCCGCTCCCGCCCGCGCTCCCCGCACCGCCAAGGGCAAAAAGGGAGGCTCGGGCCTGGCCGTGGATTGGACGGTCTCGCTGGGCGCCGGCACTGTCGCCGCCACCATGTCGCCCGCGAAGTACACCTTCGACGTCAACGCCACTCCCAGCTGCGCCAACGATTTCGTGGTCTTCGCCCTCAACGTGGCGGGCAGCGGCACCCAGGCCAACCTGGTCGGCTTGAATAACCTCTACAGCGGCACCACCGGTGGCACGGGACTATGCGGCACCGGCGCCGCCACCGTGATGTTCGCCTACAACACCGGCGGGCCCATCCTGACCTCGCCCGTGCTCTCCATGGACGGCACCAAGATCGCCTTCGTGGAAAGCAACGCCGGCACCGCCGTCTACAAGGTGCTCACCTGGACCGCGGGGCAGGGGACCGTCGGCGCGCCGGCCACTCCGGGGGCGGTCGCTTCGCTCACCTATTCCGGTTCGTTCACCAACACCCGCTCGTCCATCTGGATCGACTATAGCTCGACCGGTGGCTGCCCCTGCGCCTACGTGGGCAACGATAACGGCGAGATCTTCAAGATTCTGGACCCCTTTGGAACCCCGACCCTGGCCGGCGCCCCTTACCCGGTCACGGTTGCCGCCGGCCGTCTCCTGACCGCTCCGGTCATGGCGTATGGCTACCTCTTCGTGGGCGACTCTCTGGGCGACCTCTGGGCGGTCAACAGCTCCACCGGCGCGGTCGTCGGGCCGGTCACCATCGGCGGCAACATCATCAGCGGTACCACCTTCGGCATCATCGACCCGCCCATCGTCGACGCCAGCAGCACCACGGTGGCTCTTTTCACCACCTCTTCTTCCAACTTCTCGACCGGCCGGGGTGTCTTGGCCCAGACGAAGTTCAACACCTTGACTGGAACCTTCGGTGCGACCGTTCTGGGCGATGTCGGCGGCGGGGCCACCAGCGCCAACAAGATCAACCTGCACGCCCCCGCCTTCGACAATAACTACTTCATCGGCAACATCACCGCCACTACGGGGTACGTTTACGTGTGCGGCACCCAGGCCTCGGCCACCCAGCCCACCCTCTACCGCTTCGGCTTCACCGCCGGCACGCCGCCGACCATGAACGCAGCGGTGAGCGGCAGCGATTCGCCGCTGCGCATCATCAACACCACCAACATCGAGTGCTCCCCTATCACGACCTTTGCTAATCCCAACATCGCCACCACCGACACCGCCTTCCTCAGCACCACCGCTGCAACCCTGGGGGTCTTGAATGTCCACTCCTTCAACATCACCGGCGCCATGCCCGGGCCTACGATGCCCGGGGCGGCAGTGGCGAACGCTTCCTATCGTGGCGGCACCAGCGCCATCATCGTGGACAACACCCAGTTGACCACCCAGCAGGGTTCCAGTATCTATTTCGGTACGCTGAACACCTCCGCGACCGGCACTTGCGGCGGCGTGCGATGCGCGGTAAAACTGACTCAACAGGGGCTGCAATGATGGCCAAGGAAACCAAGCACTCCGCGGAAGCGAGCAAGCCCAAGACCGGACGGCGCCCTTATGGCAAGCCGGCGTTCCGTTCGGAAAAAGTCTTCGAGACCATGGCCCTGGCCTGCGGCAAGATCAGCCCCACCCAGGCCCAGTGCCGCACCGTCCGCAAGAACTCCTGATCCCGATGCCCGACCCGCGCTGCCTGCTGGTAGCCGAGGTGCTGCGGCGCTTCGGCCGCGCCCGCCTGCGGGTGTGGGGCGGCAGCATGGCCCCGACGGTCCCTCCCGGCTCCCTGGTCGAAGTGGCGGCACGGGATTTCTCCCGGGTGGTGGCGGGTCAATTGGTGGTCTTTTCCCGGGATTCGCGTCTGTTTGTGCACCGCTGCCTCTCCCGCTCGCAGGATGAGCAGGGCCCCTGGATGCTCACCCGCGGCGATGGTTTGATGGAGTGCGATGCGCCCGTCCGCCCCTCCGAATTCCTGGGTTGCGTTGTCGCTGTCCGCACCGCTCCCTGGCTGGCGCGCTGGCGGGACCTCCGCGGCCTGCTGGGCGGTTTCCGCCGGCGGCTTGCCACTGGCGCCTGATCCACCCTGATTCCTCTGGTAGTTTGCAAAGAAAAGCCCCGCTGTTTCCAGCGGGGCAAAAGAGTGGTTTTGTGTTCTTTCCCGGTATTCCGGGAACGTGATTACACTAGCCGACGATGCGGCGGCGGATAGCGCCCGCCAGGCCGATCAGGCCGCTGCCGAACAGCGCCAGCGTGCCCGGCTCGGGGATCGCGGTCACGTGCACCACCAGGTCGTTGAAGTCATGGTCGGAAACCGCCCAGGGGCGATCTTCCGCGGCGATCCAGAAGTCACCCGAGGTGGAGTCCGGGGGCGCCGGGGTGAAGATGGCGAAGTGGGCGACACCGCAGTCCGGATCCGGTCCGCTGTTCTGGAAGCTGCAATCCGCGAACGTCGAATACAGGTTGCCGTCGCCGGTCAGGATCCAGAAGGCGTACCCGCTCGCCGGGGCCACGAACGTGGCGACCGAGCCCGCTCCCTGCGGCCCGGTGAACAGTGTGTAGAAGTTCACGCCGTCCGACCACCCAAAGGCGTTGATGTTGGCATAGCCGGCCACTTCCACTTGCAGCGTCACCGAAGAGCCGCCGCTGGGCAGGAAGTACACATACGGATCCGGGGTGACTGCGTCGAATCCCCAGAAGGGCAGCGCTCCCGGAGGGCTGCTCAGCATGGAGCAGCTTCCGCCGCCCGCCATGCAGTAGCCGATGTTGAATAGCGAGCCGTCGTGCGAGGGATTGTTGAAGAACGTGCTGCCGGCCTCGTCCGGCGACCAGCCCGTTTGCCAGCCGGCGCCGCCCGAGCCTACCAGCGTATCCGCCCACGTCATGCCGGTAAACAGCGCGACTGTCGCGGCGATCAAAACCACTCTCTTCACGGACATTGCTTCCTCCAAGTGAGACTTCCTGGTGCGCACTACGGGCGGAACCCGTACCACCACCCGCTTGACCTAAAGCAGCTTGCGTGCCAAATCAGCCTCGAAAGTTTGCCATTGTTTTCAATAAGTTACACGGACAACCAACAGGCCCTCCGCGGTAGGGTCGCAAAGTCCTGCACATGAGTGAAAAGCATTTGAAATCGGCCGCGGAGGTCGTCCGGATGCGTGCCCATGCTATAGTTCGCCCGTGGCCGCCTCCGACACCATCTCAGCCCTGGAGACCGCCACCGCCGCCGGCTCCATCCCTGATGGGCTGAGCGTCGACGTCGAGGATTACTTCCACGTCGAGGCCTTCGCCGGCCGCATCTCTCCCTCCGATTGGCCGGGCTTCGCCCCGCGCGTCGCCGACAATACCCGGCGCGTGCTCGAGCTCTTCGCCTCCCTCGGCGTGAAGGCCACTTTCTTCGTGCTCGGCTGGGTGGCCGAGCGCCATCCCCAGAT
>CAYTPH010000109.1:0-8953 GCA_964439635.1 uncultured Terriglobales bacterium | reverse complement strand
GTGCGAGAGGGCATCATCAAGCATTCGCGCGACTACTTCGCAGCGGAGTATCCCGAGCTCGCCGAGTATGAGCTGGATCTGCGTCCGCCCCTGGAGGCACAGCTCATCGACCTGGCCGACGAGATCGCCTACAACGCCGCCGACCTCGACGACGGCTACGAGGCGCGCATCCTCACGCTGCCGCAGATGCGGACGGTGGCCATGTTCGACCGCATGTACGGCGACGCGGAGCGCAGCCACGCGGCGGCCCCGGAGAAGCTGCGCTTCAACGAGACCGTGAAGCGCATGCTGGACCGCATGGTGACCGACCTGATCCAGACCACGGCGCGCCAAGTGCGGGACTCGGGAGCGCGCACGGTGGATGACGTCCGCCGTCACCCTCTCCGGCTGGCGGGCTTCAGCCCGGAAGTGGATGGCGAACGCGCTCGCACCAAAGAGTTCTTGTACTCCCATCTGTATTACAGCCGCGAGTTGAGCCCGGAGAAGGACGCCGCCGAGCGCGTCATCACCGAGCTTTTCGAGTTCTGGATGGCCGATCCGGCCAAGCTCCCGGCCAGCTACCAGGAAAAAGCGCGTCAGGAGCCGCTGCCGCGGGTGGTGTGCGACTACGTCGCGGGGATGACCGACACTTTCATCCTGGAGCAGCACGAAGAGCACTGCGGCGGGCGGTCGCTGCTGGCGACGCGCATGCGGCGGTAGCCCTCAAAGGCGCGGGGCAGAGGCAATGGCGGTCACCACGTCGTAGAGCACCCGCGGCGCACGTCGCACCTGTTCCACCCGTACCCGCTCGTTGTGACCGTGCTCGGTGCGCGATTCCTCCTCGCTGACGCGGTAAGGCGTGAAGCCGTAGCAATGGATGCCGATCTCCCGGTAGCGCTGGTTCTCGGTGTAGCCGGAGGTGAGCCGCGGCACCACCGGGGCTCCGTCGAAATAGCGGGCAGACGTGGCTTCGATGGCGCGGAACAGGGCGGTGTCGGTGGGCGACGAGTTCGAAACGCGGAACTTCTGCGTGCGCGTGACCTTCACCCGCGGGTCGGCGACCACCTTCTCCATCAGGCGGACGAATGCCTCGGGGTCCTCGCCGGGGAGCAGGCGGACATCCAGCTGCGCCCAGGCCTCGTGGGGGATGACGTTGGTCTGCTCCGAGCCGCTGAGCATGGTGAGCGCGATGGTGTTGCGGAACATGTAGCCGAAGGAGTTGTCGCGGCGAATGCGGGCGCGGAAACGGGCGTCGTTCATCGCGGCGCGGGGATTGCGGAACCAGCGGGCACGCTCGCCGGTCTCGCCCGCCGCCAGCCGCCTGAGCCCCTGGTCGACCACGGGCAGCAGCTTCAACTCGGTCTCGTAGGCGATCACCCGGGCCAGGGCGCGCACCAGGCGGTCGGGAGCGCTGTCGGGGCGCGGGATGGAGCCATGGCCGGGCTCGCCCTCGGCGGTCAGGCGGAGCCAGAGCGGCGACTTCTCCGCCACGTCCACCGCCACCGAGCGGACCTTGCCGCCGGCGCCTTCGATGTTGTAGCCGCCCTCGTTGATGAGGAACTCGGCGTTGCCCAGCAGCTCACGGCCCTGGGTGAGCATCCAGTCGGCGCCGGTCGAGCCGGCCTCCTCGTCGATGGTGGCCAGGAAGATGACGTCGCGGCTGAGCGGCACCTTCTCCCGCTTCAGCATGACCATGACCACCAGTTGCGCCAGGCCCTCGTTCTTCATGTCCTGGGCGCCGCGGCCGTAGATGGCGCCGTCCACGACCTCGCCCGAGAAAGGCGGCACGCGCCAATGTTCCGCGCTGCTGGTGACCACGTCGGTGTGGTTCAGCAGGATGATGGGGCGTCCCTGGGGCTGCGCGGCCTGGAGGCGGGCCCACAGGTTCGCCCTTCCAGGAGCGACCTCGAAGGTGCGGGTCTCGATGCCCTCAGCGTCCAGGACGCGCTTGAAGAACTCGGCGGCCCGCGCCTCGTTGCCCGGGGGGTTGGTGGTGTCGATGCGCAGGTACTCCTGCATCCAGCGCACGGCCAGGTCGGAGTACTGCTGCAGGCGCTCGGGAGGGATGGCATCGGAGGCGAAGGCCTCCGTCTGCGCGGCACAGGAGACCGCCAGCAACGCAACCAGAAGAGCGACCAGGACTGCCGGCTTGAGCGGGCCCACCTAAGAACCTCCGGAGCAGATGTCAGGAGCGGCTACTCTAACAAAATTACCAGCGCCCACCCTTTCCTACCCATCGGGCACGCAACGGGCCCCCGGCCGAACGGGTTCGGCGGTGGAAAGCAAAGACTTAGCGGCCCCGCCGCCACCCCGAGTTTGGAACTCCAGTTGATTATCGGAAGGGTGAGCGCGGTGTCCCGAACCAGGTCCGCGCCGTCGGTGGTGAGCTTCCGAGCTGAATGCTCCTCTCCCCCCGTCCACTCGGAGGAATTGCAATGCAGAATAAGTTCTTGATGATGCTGCCTCTGGCCGCGGCGCTGGCGGTACCCGCGCTGGCCCAGGACGCAGCCCCTGCAAGCCAGCAGGACCAGCCCCAGGCCCCCGCATCCCAGACCGTCAGCCCCGACCAGCCGCAGTCCAGCATGGCCGACAAGCAGGCGCAACCCACGGCCACCGGCCGCGAGCCCCTGGTCTACGAGCGCAAGGAAGGTTTCTGGGGCAAGATCAACCCCTTCGCCCGCAAGAAGTATGTGCAGCGGCAGCTGGACCCGGTGCGTGGCCGCGTCAACGAGCTGGACGAACTCACGGCCAGCAACTCGCGCATGATCAAGGACGTGGACGCGCGCGCGACCGAAGGCATCCGCCTGGCGCACAACAAGGCCAACGAGGCCGACCTGCACGCCGTCGAGGCCGGGAACCGCGCCCAGATGGCCCACCAGACCGCCGCCCAGGCCAACCAGCGCCTGGAGACGGTGCAGCAAGCGGTGGAGAACGTGGACCAGTACCAGCTGGTCTCCGAGGCCGAGATCCGCTTCCGCCCCGGCCAGCTGGCGCTGAGCAAGCGCGCCAAGGAAGCGCTGGACGAGATGGCGCAGTCCCTGGCCGACCAGAAGGGCTACATCATCGAAGTGCAGGGCTTCAGCTCGGGCAGCGGGCAGGCCGCCATCCATAATTCGCAGAACATGGCGGAGGCGGTGGTCCGTTACCTGGTGCTGAACCACGACATCCCGGTGTACCGGATCTTCACCCTCGGCATGGGCAACGCACCGGTGAAGTCGGTGGATGGCAGCAAGCCGCGGCGTACCAGCGGCGGGCGCGTGGAGATCGCCCTGCTGAAGAACGGCGTGGCCGAGCTGGCGCAAGCTCAGCCGCTCGCCTCGCCGCAGGCCCAGAGTGCCGCCCAGCCGCAGCAGCAGGCGGCTGCCCAGCCGCAGCAGAAGCAGTAGGCAAGCCCTCCGGCAAGAAACCGAGAAAGCCTCCCGCAGGGGAGGCTTCTTTCTTTGCTCGCAAGGGTTTCGCAATTTTGCGTTAGTGCCGCGCCGCCGTGTGGGTTAGGCTTTTCGTATCGTGCACGCCATGCATTACAGCCGGTATGAATCCCCGGTGGGGCCATTGATCGTGGCCGTCAGCGGGCAGGGCCTGGCGGTGCTGGAGTTCGAGCGCACCTACCTGAAGGGGAAGGACCGGAAAGGGTGGGTGAAGTCGGAGGAGAAGACCCGGCCCTATGTCAGGCAGCTGGAGGAGTACTTTGGCGGCAAGCGCAGGGAGTTCACCTTCCCTTTGGATCTGCGCGGCACCGATTTCCAGAAGCGCTGCTGGCAGGCGCTGCTGAAGATCCCCTACGGCCAGACCCGCACCTACGCCGACCAGGCGCGTGCCGTGGGCTCGCCGCGTGGTTATCGGGCCGTGGGTATGGCGAACCACGACAACCCGGTCGCCATCGTGGTCCCGTGTCATCGAGTGATCGCCTCCGACGGAGGCCTGGGCGGCTACGGCGGCGGGCTGGACATCAAGCTGCAGCTGCTGCGGCTGGAGGGCGCGCTGCTGCTGTGAGGCGACGCCTCTCCATCTTCGGGCTGGTGCTCAGCCTCCCCTATCTGCTGCTGTGCGTCGGGGCGTTCGCGTACGTGGCGTACCGCCTGAACTTCCAGCCGGCGAACTCGGAGTTGCTGGGCGTCTGGCTGCTGCTGCTGGCGTCCCCCTGGGGGATGATGTCGGTGGACGCGCTCGGCCGCCTGGGTGGGATGTGGCAGGTGACTGCGGCGCTGGCCGGCCTCTGCCTGCTGAACACTTTCTTGCTCTATGGCCTCGGCGCCCTCTTGGGACGGCTTGCCTCGATGCTGTTTCGCCGCAAGTAAGAGGGTGTGGAGCCATGCTTCCATAGGCGTTTCCGCCGGTTGAAGCCCGTGTAAGGGTGCAAGTAAACTGGGACACGTACATGCACAGGCATGGCAATGCGCAGGGGACGTCGAAGGTGCTGCGCATCTCGCTGGTCGCCACGCTCCTGTACATCGCCGCCCTGGTCGTCACCGGGATCCGGGCCCATTCCCTGGCGCTGCTCTCGGAGGCCGGGCACAACCTCTCCGATTTCTTCGCCCTCCTGCTCTCCTGGGTGGCGGTCTACTTCCAGGCGCGGCCCGCCAATGCCACCAAGACCTACGGCTACGGGCGCGCGGGCGTGCTGGCGGCGTTCGTCAACGCCATCTCGCTGGTGGTGATCGCCTTCTACATTTTTTACGAGGCCGGGCACCGGCTGTACGCGCCGGAACCGGTGAAGGCCGACCTGATGATGGTGATGGCCGCCATCGGCATCGCCATGAACGGCGCCATCGCCTGGATGCTCTACCGCAGCGGCCGCGACGTGAACATCCGCAGCGCCCTGGTGCACGAGATCGGCGACACGCTCTCCACCGCGGCGGTGCTGGCCGGTGGCTGGGGCATCCTCCTGACCGGCCAGACCTGGATCGACCCGGCGCTCTCCTTCGGTATCGGCGCCCTCATCCTGTGGTCGTCGTTCGGCATCATCCGCGAGACGCTTAACATCCTGCTGGAAGGCACGCCCCGGGGCGTGGAGCTGGCGCGCATCGAACAGGCCATCCGCGCGGTCCCCGGGGTGCAGGACATCCACGACCTGCACGTATGGAGCCTGGGCTCGGAGAGCCACGCGCTTTCCTGCCACATCCGCATCGAGGACATCCCGCCGTCGGCCAGCGAACGCATCCTGCGCGACGTGAACGTGCTGGTGGCGGAGCGCTTCCACATCCTGCATACCACTATCCAGTTCGAGCACGTGATCTGTGACGTAGCCCACGGCTGCGTCATCCCGGTGAACCCGCAACCCCACACCCATTAGACGAGAACGATGCTGCGACTTGCCGTCATCCTGCTGCTTTCTGCTCTCGTGCTCACTGGCTGCCAGTCCGAGCCGCGGCCGGCGACGCAAGAGGCCGCGAGACCGGCGGCGCCGGAGCACAAGAGGTCCGCGATCCTCGCCTCCTACCCCGGCAAGGACACGCCCTTCCAGATGTCCCTGGAACTCGAGCCCGCGCGGCCGCTGTTCGCCGACAAGACCAAGACGCGCATCCGCCTGACCGACCTTGCCGGCAAGCCGGTAGAGGATGCCAAGCTGCACGCCTCCCTGGTCATGCCGCTGATGGACATGGGAAAGAACGAGTACGACCTGCAACCCGCCGGCGGCGGGGTTTACGAGGGGACGGCGAACTTCACCATGGCCGGCGAATGGGAGATCATCCTGACCGCGACCGCCGGGAACAAGACCGGCAAGCACACCTTCAACGTCATGGTCGAGGAATAGGGAGTGTCCAGAAGACCAAGGACCAACGACCAATGACCCGTCGTGGTTACCGCCGTAACATTCGCCAGCGCTCCCGATTCGCACTATCCTGAGAAGCGGATGCCGCTCAGCACCCTCGTCGTCTGCTCCGACGCCCAGCTCCTGCAACGGATGATCCCGGTCTTCGAGGTCGCCGGGATCGAGACCGACGTGTGCACGCGGGCCGCGGACGCCGAAGCCCGGCTGAACACGACCAAGTACGAGGCCGTGCTGGTGGACTGCGCCGGGCTGGCCGGAGCACAAGAGGTGCTCGACCAGGTGCATCGCGCCGGGGCCAACCGCTCGTCGGTGACCTTTGCCATCGTCAGCGAGATCACCACGCCGCGCGAGGCCGCCAGTCTGGGGGCCAGTTTCGTGCTGGAGCGCAGCTTCAGCCAGGACTGGCTGCTGCGCTCCCTGCGTGCTGCTCAGGGGCTGATGCTGATCGAGCAGCGCCGCTACTACCGGCAGCCGGTGGACCTGCTGGTCTGGCTGCAGAAACCCGGCGGCGAGGAGATCGCGCTGACCGCCACCGACCTCAGCCAGGGCGGCATGGGGGTCCGCACGCCGCATTCCCTGGCGCCGCGCGGCAAGGTGGACCTGCGTTTCGAACTGCCCGACGGGAGCGCCGTCAACGCCGAAGCGGAGGTGGCGTGGACCCGCGAAGGCCGCGCCGGACTGCAGTTCTCACGCCTGCCGCGCCCCTGCCGCTCCAAGCTGACCGAGTGGCTCCTGCAGGAGCGCGACAAGGTGGAGCCGGCGCCGCCGACCATCCCGGCCAGCATGAACGCTCCCGGGACCCGCGTCCCCAGCGTGGGCCGGCGGCTGCTCTGCCACGCCTTCGTGAACAACCTGCCGGTGGCCTGGAAGTGCAGCGATTGCGCCTGGCGGCATTCCATCCGCATGGACGAGAGCCGGTGGCGGTACGCCAACGAGCCGCCGGAGAGTGTGGTCCAGGCGTTCGACAGCCACGACTGCGCGCAACAGCCGACGCCGTAGCCGGCCACTTGTACTGGCGATGGCTTCCGCCGCCCTAGCCAGCAGGTGCAGGGTGCGTTGGATGCTGGGCCCGGGTGCGCCGCGTCAGCAGTTCACGACTCGGAACCGGAGTGGCGCTCGACCGCACGGCTGGCGATGGCCTGGATCTCCTCCAGGAAGGTGCTCGCCTCCGGCATCCGCAGGTCGGCCTCGCCGGCGTTCTGCCGCAGAACCCGCAGGATATCGGTGGCGCGCTGCATGCGGATGGCCTGCAGCGCTTGCTCGATGTCGGCGCCGCGGCGCTGGCTGAGGGCTTCGATGTGGGTCCACAGGGTATGCCGCGCCAGGTCCACCGCGGTCTTGAAGTCGTTCAGCAGGTCGAGTTCCAGCCCCGGCTGGCCGCGCTCCGCTTCGGTCCGTTCGTCCAGCTGCCGCCGGATGGAGTCCAGGTCGCGGATGACGCGGCGCACCTTCTCCTGCAAGTCGTTCATGCGCCGGAACATACCACACTCGGCGGTTTGACAGCGATATTCCTGGAGGTTAACCTTGTCATACGTCCGTGTGTCGTTGGTCCGAGCGGAATCATCTAATCCCCTGATGTCCTACGTGCGCCAATTCGCCCGGTTTTTTGCGTCTCTGCAGCTGCTGCCGGCGCTGGAGAGCGGCGAGGAGACCCTCGTCGGCGGCCAGGCGGTGCTGGAGGGCGTGATGATGCGCTCGCCCCACGCCTGGGGCATCGCCGTGCGCAAGCAGAACGGCGAACTGGCGACGCACGCGGAGACGCTGGACCGCCCCTCAGAACACCGCAAGATCTGGGGATGGCCCTTCATCCGCGGCCTGGCCACGCTCGGCCAGGCGATGACCCTCGGCTTCCGCGCCCTGCGGTTCTCCGCCAACGTGGCGCTGGACGAGGTCCCCCGCGAAGAGGGCAAGCAGAAGGTCGAGTTCAGTGGCTGGCTGGCGGCGCTGAACATCGCGTTCTCCCTCGGCTTCTTCATCTTTATGTACAAGTTCGTGCCGCTGGTGGCGGCCACCAAGATCCAGGAAGCGGCGCCGGTGCTGCGCGGGCAGCTCGGCTTCAACCTGGTGGACGGCGCCATCCGCATCGCCATCTTCCTGGCGTTCCTGTGGCTGATCTCCCGCTGGAAGGACATCCGGCGCGTCTTCGAGTACCACGGCGCCGAGCACAAGACGGTGTTCGCCTTCGAGGCCAGGGACCCGATGGAAGCGGCGGCGGTGCAGAAGTACCCCACCTTCCATCCGCGCTGCGGCACCAGCTTCTTGATGACCGTGATGCTGATCTCCATCGCCGTGTACGCGCTCTTCCCGGTCACCACCTTCTGGGCGCGCTTCGGCATCCGCCTGGCGCTGCTGCCGGTGATCGCCGGCGTGTCGTACGAGATCATCCGCTTCGCCGCCAAGCGGCGGAAGTCGCTGTTCGCGCTGATGACCGCGCCCGGCCTGTGGCTGCAACGCATCACCACCCAGCCACCCGACGACGGCCAGGTGGAGTGCGCCATCCGCGCGCTGGACGAGGCCATGGCGCTGGAGAAACAGCGCGGCGGCGAGCTGGTCATCGCCTAGCGGGGCTCCCCGCGCACACTGTTCTTCTCTTCCACTTACAATCAAACCAGAGTAAAGACGCAGCTTGCTGCGTCTCCAGCTTGAGCCGTAGTGAGCTGCGGCTCTACCGAGACATCGCAATGTTCGAACGACTGGACCAGATCGAAGCCAAGTACGAAGAATTGACGCAAGCGCTTGCGTCGTCCGAAGTGATTTCGGATTCCTCGAAGTACCAGAAGACCGCCAAAGCCCACAGCGAGCTGCGCGAAGTAGTGGAGAAGTACCGCGAGTACAAGGACCTGAAGCGCGGCATCGCCGAGAGCAAGTCCATGGTGGCCGACGAATCCGATGCCGACATGCGCGCCTACGCCCAGGAGGAGCTGCACAAGCTGGAAGAACGCATGGCCGCCGTCGAGCAGGAACTGAAGGTCCTGCTTATCCCCAAGGACCCCAATGACGAGAAGAACGTCATCCTGGAGATCCGCGCCGGCACTGGCGGCGACGAGGCCGCCCTCTTCGCCGCGGAGATCTTCCGCATGTACAGCCGCTTCGCGGAATCGCAGCGCTGGAAGGTGGATGTGCTGAACACCTCGGAATCCGGCGTGGGCGGGCTGAAGGAGGTCATCGCCTCCATCCAGGGGAACCGCGTCTATTCCCGCC
>CAYTPH010000108.1:1301-8975 GCA_964439635.1 uncultured Terriglobales bacterium | reverse complement strand
TGATGGCGGCGTCCATCTTCTTCTGCCCCATCAGCTCGTAGCCGAGGACGTTCAGCTCCACCTCGAAATTGGCGTACTTGTGGCGCGGGTCGCCGCGGAAGTCGCGCACCAAGCGGCGTACGCGCTCCAGGTCGCCGGTGGCCAGCGCCGCCCGCACCTGCTCCTCCAGCCGCGGCTCGGGTTGTGCCGTCAGCGCCGCCTCCACGATCGGGTCCACGCCGCGGCGGTAGTCCTCGCCGCTCATGTCGGCGGCGATGTCGGGCGCCACCCACTTGTCGGGGACGCGCTCGTCGATGTCCTGCCACCAGACGGTGGAGGCGTAGGGCGCCAGCCCGCTGTTGGGCAGCTTCACCGGGACGGCGTCGCCGAACTGGTTGGGCGACGACCCCGTGGGCTCGCCCACGAAGATGGCGTCCGTCCACTTCTTCAGCCAGTTCGTGGTGTTCATGGCCGCCGAGAAGGTGTGGCGTCCGATGATCACGTACACCTTCCCGCGCCGGTTCAGCTTGGCGCTGCGCATCAGGCCCTTCACCACCGGCGGCGCCAGGTAGTTGTTGCCGCCGCCGTTGTTGCGCATGTCGAGCACCAGGCGGTCCACGTCGTGGCGGTCGGCGAACTCGTAGGCCTTGCGGAAGAACTCCTCCAGGGTCTCGCCCTCCTTTTTGTTCTGCACCGAGTTGAACTGCACGTACAGGGCTCGCCGGTCGGGCAGGTACTCGTACCAGAAGTTGTTGCCCAGGTCCTGCTGCCAGAACAGCTTCCTGTCGCCGCGGGCGTCGATCCAGCCCTTGGGCAGCAGCGAGGAGTTCACGTCCTCCTGCGGCACCGGCTCGGGCTGCAGGATGGCGGTCACCTGCTTGCCGTCGAGCTCCACGGTCAGCGGCGTGCGCTCCATGTCGTCGGTGAGGCCGAGGGCGTGCACGACTTCCGCGGTCTGCAACCGCCAGGGCGCGGTCAGCTTCGACCACATCTCGTTGTCGCGGCCGTCCACCGCGGCGGCCGCCTTCATGGCTTCCTCCGCCGACGCCGTTCCCAGCTTCACCACTCGCCCGCCCACCACGCTGGCGTACTTGGGATCCGCGGCCCGCACGTACAACCCGTCGGAGAAGTAGTAGAAGGTGACCGGGTAGCGGCGGAAGCCGATCTCCGGCGAGTACATGGAATGGATGCAGGTGTGGCCGTCGCCGATAAGAGCGACGAGCTTGGAAAGCTCAACGATCACCTGGTGGCGCTTGAGCTGCGGGATGCGCTCGTCCAGCCGCTTCACCGCCGCCTGCCACTCCTCCCGGGAGACGGTGTGGAACATGTTGCGGTGGGTCTTGGGGAACTCGCGGGCAAAGTAGTGCAAGTCCTCCCGCCACTGCGCGGCGGACAGTTCGCGTGGCGCGTCGGCGCCGGGGTTCTTGCTGTGGCGGGGCATCTCCTGGGCGGCGCTGCACACTAGCAGCAGCGTTACGACGGCTGGGACGAAGATTGTGGATCGCACGATTGGTTAACTCCTTTGGGCCGTCCTTTGGACGGGCGAGGCGCTACTTGGTCGCCTTCAAAGCGCAAGTTTGGTCAGGAATGGATACGGATCGACGCCAACGGCGGTTCCATCGGACGCCGAGTCCCGGCGTACAATCGCCGCTGGAGCTGACCGTTGCGGCGATGGAGACCAGTCCTGGTGCTTGTGGCGGCCCTGCTGGCGCCGCCGGCCGCGGCGCCGCAGGCAAGTCGGCCGCAGCCGCAGCCGGCCGCCGATCAGCCGGCGGAGCGGCTGGCCAGGCCGGGCCTGCCGAACCTCGGCCGCGTGACCCCGGCCCTGCTGCGCGGCGCTCAACCCACGGCGGCGGGCTTCGATGAGCTCCGCAAGCTGGGCGTTGAGGTCGTGGTGGACCTCAACACCAGCCGCAAGCACATCAAGAAGGAACGCGCCCTGGTGGAGACCCGCGGCATGCTCTACGTCAGCCTCCCCTGGAGCGCCTTCTCGCACCCAGAGGACGCGCAGGTCAGCGCGTTCCTGCGCCTGGTCCGCCGGCAGCCCGCGCCCAAAGTCTTCGTGCACTGCAAGCACGGCGCCGACCGCACCGGCACCTTCATCGCCCTGTACCGCATCGCCGAGCACGGCTGGACGCCCCAGCAGGCGCTCGAGGAGATGGAGTCCTTCCATTTCCACGGCCGGCTGTACGGCCACCTGAAGCGTTACATCCGCGCCTTCCCTGCCCGTGCCGCCGCGGAGCCGTCGCTGACCGGGAGGCCGGCGGCCGAGACCACTGGCCGGCAGTAGCCTGTCGTATACTCAGCCGTTTTCATTCTTGACCAGAGGAATGCCATGACCCGGAGATCGGTTGTCGTCCTCGCCCTGCTACTGTTCGTCTCCACCATCCTCGCCACAGCCCAGCAGAAGTCACCGCTTTTCTCCGTCACCTTTGATCAAGCCAGGTCCGCCAAGCCGCTCGACGGCCGGCTGCTCGTACTCGTCTCCACCGATGGCTCCAAGGAGCCCCGCGAACAGGTCCGCGACGACTACAAGTCGCAGCAAGTCTTCGGCGTGGACGTGGAGGGCTGGAAGCCGGGCGCGGCCTGGTCGGTCGACCAGAAGGCCTTCGGCTATCCCCTGCGCAGCCTCCGCGACCTGAAGCCCGGCGAGTACTTCGTTCAGGCCCTGCTCGACATCTACGACACCTACACCCCGGCGCACGGCCACACCATCAAGCTGCCGGTGGAGCGCGGCGAAGGCCGCCAGTGGAACAAGGCCCCCGGCAATCTGTACAGCAAACCGGTGAAGATGACCATCGGCAAGGGCGGCGTCATCAAACTGCATCTCGACCAGGCCATCCCGCCCATCGAGCCGCCCAAGGACACCAAGTACGTTCGCCACATCCGCATGCAGAGCGAGCGGCTTACCAAGTTCTGGGGGCGCCCGGTGTACCTGGGCGCGCACATCCTCGTGCCCGAGGGCTTTGACGAGCACCCCGAGGCCCGCTACCCGCTGATGATCTTCCACGGCCACTTCCCCAAGGACTTCGGCGGCTTCCGCACCGAGCCTCCCGACCCCAACCTGAAGCCCGAGTACAGCGAGCGCTTCAAGGTGGAGGGCTACAACCGCATCGAGCAGCAGGAGGCCTACAACTTCTACAAGACCTGGACCGGGCCGGACTTCCCCCGCTTCCTGGTGATCGAGATCCAGCACGCCAACCCTTTCTACGACGACAGCTATGCGGTGAACTCGCCCAACCTGGGCCCCTACGGCGACGCCATCACCTACGAGCTGATCCCCGCCATCGAGAAGCAGTTCCGCGGCATCGGCCAGCCCTGGGCGCGCTTCCTCTACGGCGGCTCCACCGGCGGCTGGGAATCCATGGCCGCCCAGGTCTTTTACCCCGACGAGTACAACGGCGCCTTCATCGCCTGCCCCGACCCCATCGACTTCCGCGCCTACACCGTGGTCAACATCTACGAGGACAAGAACGCCTACTTCAAGGACGGGCCGTTCATGCGCGTGCCCCGGCCCGGCATGCGCGACTACCTGGGGCACGTGAAGGTCACGCTCCAGGACGTGAACTACTACGAGCTGGCGCTGGGGTCGAAGAGCCGCAGCGGCCAGCAGTGGGACATCTGGGAGGCGGTCTATTCCCCGGTCGGCCCGGACGGCTATCCCGCGCGCATCTTCGACAAGATCACCGGCGAGATCGATCCCAAGGTCGCCGCCTTCTGGCGCGACAACTACGACCTCGGCCACATCCTCCAGCGCGACTGGGCCAAGCTGGCGCCCAAGCTGCGCGGCAAGCTCCACATCTACTGCGGCGACATGGACAACTACTACCTGAACAACGCCGTGTACCTAGTGGAGGACTTCCTGAAGACCGCCAATCCCCCGGCCGACGCCGAAGTGGCCTACGGCGACCGCGCCGAGCACTGCTGGAACGGCGACCCCACCCAGCCCAACCACATCTCCCGCTTGCGCTACAACACCATGTACGTGCCCAAGATCCTGAGGCGGATGGAGGCCACAGCGCCCGCGGGAGCGGATTTGAAGAGCTGGCGGTATTAGCGTGAAGGAGAGCGCCCCGCTCGCGATTGTCACCGGAGCGTTCAGCTTCTCGGGAAAGTACATCGCAGCGCGGCTGCTGAGCATGGGTGAGCGGGTGCGCACGCTCACCAACCGAGCTCCCGGCGGCGCAACGGGATTGGAAGCGGCGCCCCTGGATTTTTCCCGGCCGCAGCAGTTGGCGGCCAGCATGCGGGGCGCGACGGTCCTCTACAACACCTACTGGGTGCGCTTCCCATACGCGGGTGACAACCACGAGCGGGCGGTCGAGAACATCCGGACGATGTTGCGCGCTGCGAAAGAGGCCGGCGTCGAGCGCGTCGTACACCTCAGCGTCGCCAACCCCTCGCTCGACTCACCCCTCTCGTACTTTCGCGGAAAAGCGCTGGCCGAAAAGGCGGTTCGCGCCTCCGGTCTGTCGTACGCCATCTTGAGGCCCGCCCTCCACTTCGGCAAGGAAGACATCCTCATCAACAACATCGCCTGGCTGCTGCGCCGGTTCCCCCTCTTCGCCATTCCGGGTGACGGGCGCTACCGCGTGCAACCAATCTTCGTTGAGGACCTGGCGGACTTGGCGGTGAAGATGGGGCACGGCGAGGAGAACGTGGTGCTGGACGCGGTCGGCCCCGAGACCTATACCTACGAGGAGCTGGTCCGCCTCATCGCGCAGACCGTCCGCAGTCATAGCCGGATCGTGCGCCTCCCCCCGAAGCTGGTGGGCCTCGCCTCTTGGTTGCTTGGCCTCGTGGTGCGCGATGTGGTCCTCACATCCGAGGAAGTTGAAGGGCTGATGGCTGACCTCTTGGTCTCCCAGGAGGCCCCGACGGGAAACACCAGCCTGCGGGCGTGGCTGGCGGCAAATGCCCAGGCCATAGGCCAGGGATACGCTTCCGAGCTCCGCCGGCACTTCACGGCAGCCGCAGCCCGCTGAAAAGGATCCAAGCAAAACGGCCCTCCGGCGTGCCGGAGGGCCGATCCTTATTACAGGGCGCTTACTTGTTCTTCTTCCCGGGCGTCGCCGCCCCTTCCTCGCTGCCGGACATCGGCGGCGGCACCACGATGGCGTACACGTTGTGCTCCTGCGCCAGCTTCTGGAAGGCGGTCAGGTCCTTGCTCACCACCGTATCCCAGGCCGCCAGCTGCTGGTCGAGCTGCTGCTTGAGCGCGGCGAAGCGCTTGTACTGCGCGGCGGTGGGTGCCCCGTCGTGCCCGGAGCTGGCGTGCGCCGCTAGCGCTGCCAGTTGCACGTCCAGCTTCACCGGGTACTGCAGCGAGTCCTCGTTGGCCTGGATGCGCGGCTGGATCAGCTCTTCCAGCGCCGCGTTGGCTTTGGTGTCGAGGTCCGCCGCGCTCTCCAGCACCGGCTTCAGCTCCGCCTTCTTGGGCAGCCGGCCGCGCATGGCTGCCAGCTGCGCGCGGATGTCGCGGATCTGGCTCACCGCTTCGTACGCCCGCTGGATCTCGCGGCGCACGTCCATCTGGAAGGCGAACTGCTTCTCCAGGTCCTGGCGCAAGACCTTTACCCTGGGATCGTTCACCAGCTCCAGCGTTGCCGTCTCGCTCTTACCGTCGGCGGTCAGCTTGACCGTGTACTTCCCCGGCAGCACCATCGGGCCGTCGAGCCAGTCCTGGTAGAAGTAGAGGAAGTAGTCCTTCGGCCGCTGGATGGGCGCGTAGCGCAGGTCCCAGACGAAGCGGTTCACGCCCGCCTTGGGCTCCAGCATCTTCTTCGGCTTCTCGTCCTCGGGATCGAGAGGCTCGCTGATGTCGGCCACGTCCTTGTCGGTGATCAGCCGCACCCGCTGCCCCTTCTCGTCCAGGATCTCGACGCTCAGCTCCTTGGGGACCTGCTTCACGGCGTAGTAAATGACGGCTCCGGGCGGCGGGTTCTCCCCGGTGGTGACCGGCGACCGCGGGTTGCGGTAGTGCATACGCACGGCCTGCGCCGGCGCGTACAGGTGCACATCCTTTTGCGCCAGTTCCGCCGACTTCTGCCGCGCCGGGCTCAGGTCGTCGAGGATCCAGAACGCGCGGCCGTGCGTGGCCAGCACCAGGTCGTCGTCTTTCACTACCAGGTCGTGCACCGGCGTGGTGGGCAGGTTCAGCTGGAACGACTCCCAGTTCTCCCCGTCGTCGTAGGAGACGAACATCCCGGTCTCGGTGCCCGCATACAGCAGGCCCTTGCGCTTGGGATCTTCGCGCACGGCGCGCACGAACGAGCCCTCGGGGATGCCTTTCACCAGCTTCGCCCAGGTCTTGCCGTAGTCCGCGGTCTTGTAGATGTAGGGCTTGAAGTCGTCGTGCTGATGGCGATCCACCGCCACGTACACCGTGCCTGCGTCGTGCCGCGACGGATCGATCTGGCTGACCTTGCTCCATTCCGGCAGGTCCTTGGGCGTGACGTTGGTCCAGTTCTTGCCGCCGTCCTGGGTGATGTGCAGCAGGCCGTCGTCGGAGCCCGCCCAGATCAGCCCCGCCTTCAGCGGCGACTCCGCCAGCGCGAAGATGGTGTCGTAGTACTCCGTGCCGGTGTCGTCCTTGGTGATGGGCCCGCCGGAGATGCCCTGCTTGCTCTTGTCGTTGCGCGTCAGGTCGGGGCTGATGGCCTCCCAGGTCATGCCCTGGTCGGTGGTCTTAAAGACGCGCTCGCCGGCGTGGTAGAGCACGTTGGGGTCGTGCGGCGAGATGTGGATGGGCGCCGTCCACTGGAAGCGGTGGTCCAGCGGTGCCGCTCCCATGGCGTCGCTGATGATGGGCTGCACGCCGATGGACTTCACGTGGCCGGTCCGCTTGTCGTGCCGCGAGATCTGCCCCTGGTACTCGCCGCCGAAGGTGATCATCGGGTCCGGCGGATAGGCCAGGATGTAGCCGGCCTCACCGCCCGCTACCGGGTACCAGTCCGGCCGGTCGATGCTGCGGCCGTCGCTGTGGCTGGCGATGGCGATGGAGCTGTTGTCCTGCTGCGCGCCGTACACCCAGTAGGGGAAGCGGTTGTCCACGGAGACGTGGTAGAACTGCGCCGTCGGCTGGTTGGTCTGTGCCGTCCAGCTCCTGCCCCCGTCCAGGGTGAGCGTCGCCCCGCCGTCGTCGGAGGCCAGCATGCGCTTGGTGTTCCGGGGATCGATCCAGAGCCCGTGCCAGTCGCCGTGCGGCCCGTCGATCTTGTTGAAGGTGCGGCCGGCGTCGATGGACTTGTGCGCGTCCACGTTCAGCACGTAGACGGTGTCCGGGTCCCGGGGGTCGGCGATCACGTGCATGTAGTACCAGGCGCGCTGCCGCAGCCGGCGGTCGCCGGAGACCAGTTGCCACTTGTTGCCGCCGTCATCCGAGCGGTAGAGCCCGCCCTCCTCCGCCTCGATCAGCGCATAGATGCGGTTGGACTCGGCCGAGACCGCCACCCCGATCCTGCCGTAGGGCTTCTTCGGCAGCCCCTCCCCGGTAAGTTCTTTCCAGCTGGCGCCGCCATCGTCGGAGCGGTACAGCCCGCTGCCCGGGCCGCCGCTGGTCAGGCTCCAGGCGGTGCGCCGCGCCTGCCACAGCGAGGCGAAGACGATGTTGGGATTGTGCGGGTCCATGGAAAGGTCGATGCCACCGGTGTCGGCGTCCTTGTAGAGCGTCTTCTGCCAGGTCTTGCCGCCATC
>CAYTPH010000108.1:0-1291 GCA_964439635.1 uncultured Terriglobales bacterium | reverse complement strand
GGTGGTGCGGAAGATGCCGCGCTCCTCGTTCGGGCCGAAGGGATGCCCCAGCGCCGCCACCAGCACCACGTCCGGGTTCTTCGGGTGCACCAGCACCTTGCCGATGGCGCGCGTGTCCTTCAGTCCGACGTTCTTCCAGTTCTTCCCGCCGTCGAGGGTCTTGTACACGCCGTCGCCGTGGGAGATGTTGCCGCGAATGCAGGCCTCGCCTGTCCCGACGTAAACGATGTTGGGGTCGGAGTCGGAGACTGCGATGGAACCGATGGAAGAGGTTCCCGCGGTATCGAAGATGGGCGACCAGGTGATGGCCCCGTCCACCGACTTCCACACTCCGCCGCCAGTGGCGCCGAAGTAGTAGGTGTTGGGGTCGCCCGGGATGCCGGCGCCGGTCAGCGACCGCCCGCCGCGGAATGGCCCGATCAGCCGGTAGCGCATTCCCGGCGACGGCTTCTTCTCGTCGGCCTTCGCTTCCGCCTTGGCCGGCTCGGAGGGTTCTTTCTTGTCGGCCGGCATCGCCCTGCCTGCCGGCTTCTTCTCCTCCTTCTTCTTCTCCCCGCTCTGCGCCGCGGCGGGGTTGGCGATCAATGCGGCTACGACGATTGCGCCAAGGAATAGGCGGATAGAACGGAGCATGGGGGTTCTCCAGGCTGAAATGTTGACGAATGTGTACACCTTTTGTGCCTTGCTTCGCTAGTGCAGGCGGAGGAAGGCCGCTGTTCCGCTTTCGGAACAAGATTGGGAAATCCGCCTCGCGGGTGCTCCCGCGGGCCTACAATCCGCCGGTTCCGGATCTCCGGCACGGAGGGAGTTATGGGCTTGTTCTCCTGGTTTTGGTGGCGGCGCTGCACGCAGCGGACCAGCGTGGGTTGGGACGCCGTGGGCAATCGCACCGGCAATGGCGTGACCGGCGTGGACACCGATCGAAGCCTCGCGCCACCCCGTCCCACCGCCGTGGCCGTACGGGTGCAAGGCCGTGTGAAGCTCGACGCCGCTTTCACGGGGACTCCTCCCTCGACCATCGCGCTCCAGTTCCAGCAGACGCTGTACGGCTGCCTAGACAGTACGCGCAACCTGGCGGTAAGCGCCGCGGTCGACACCGCCACAAAGACGGCCTGGTTCGATTACGCCTACGCCTTTACCATCACCGGCACGCAGATTGACAAGTTCCTCGACCCGGCGCCGTTGGTCAGCGTCACTGATGTCGTCAACGACCCGCCGGGCGGCGCCATCCAGTTCCAGACCATCGCCGACCAGGGCAGCATCGAGGTGACCTACACGTTCTGACCACTCA